>BAHP02000081.1 GCA_000508865.1 Clostridiales bacterium VE202-01 | reverse complement strand
TTATCAATGCTTCATATGCGGCATCTACTGCTTCTTGTGTTGCATCTGCATCATCTAATACCGCTTTAGCATTTGCCATTGGTTCTACTAAGTTAGCAACACTTCCTTCTGTATATAGACTCTTATCTAAGCCATTTACTTTGTCATATACTTCTTGTAATCTTGTTTTATCAGCTCTTAAGACTAAGTTTGAGATTGCTTCTGTTAAATTATTTAACGCTTTGTTAACATCACTTTCTAAAGCATTTTTATCACTCATGACATCTCTAGCTGCATCTAAGGCTTCTTTAAATGCTGTCCATGAATCAGTTGTATAATTTCCTTTTTCATATTTTTTGGCTTCATTGATCAAGGCTTCTAAAGCACTCTTATCACCTTTTACAAATTCCAACATATGAATCGCGTTAGCTAAACGATAGAAAGCACTGTCAATCGTAGCTTGATTTGCACTAGTATCAGCTAAAACTGCTTCTGCATTAGCAAGTGCAGTTTCAAATTCTGTTACTACAGCAGGTACAACATTATCCAATGCCCCTTGAGCTTTTAAGATATTAGCTGTATCTACAGCTATTTGTAATGCTGTTTTATCTATTGTTTGATCAATAAATTTTAAATCATTATAAGCTGCAATTAATGATTCTAAAGCTGCATTTATTTGAATCTGTTGAGAAACATTATCACAATTAACTGAGATTGCTTTGTCTAAGGCTACTTTAAACTTAGCAAAGCTTTCTTTCGTATAAAGACTACTATCAGTATTTTCTACTTCTACAATAAAATCATTTAAAGCTTCACGATTTATTAAATTATTAGCATTTTCAATTTCACCTAATTTAAATTTAGCCTGTTTAATATAACACAAATCAGTAGTAACTCCATTAGGCCAGCTCAATGAAAAATCTTTATCCCAATGACCATAGGAATCCATGATAAATGTTCCATCTTCTAAAACTACTACCCCTGCATAACCTGTATCACCCGATTTAGCATTATTTGACCAATCTTCAGCCAATAAAATGCGATATTCACCATCGTTTTGCTCCATTAAATCTTCATAAGTTCCTACCCAGCAATCCATTCACCACATGTCCAGTCACTATACCCATCAAACTGATTATTGCCATTTAAATCATATTTAATTTCTCTAAAAGTAATTACTAAACGTCCACTAACTGGATCATATACAGCTTTATGACGCTCACCAGCTAAAGATCCTGGTAAATCCATTGGTTTACTCCATGTTTCACCTTCATCATCAGAATAAATTAATGTAGCTGGATTATTATGAGATTGACTTCTTGCAAGTCCAATGATTTGTTTTCCATCTGGTGATCTAAACATTCCGATTTCACACATTTGATAAGTTGATTCAATTGAACGATACTCATTTAAATAAGGAACCGGGTCCGTCCATTGCTCATTACCATTTTCATCAAATGTTAAATATGTTTTAAAGTTTACATAACCATAGTTATGATAAACCCCCATCCATTTTTGAATATAATTTCCATCTTTATCTTTTAGCTGTACTAAACTTGCCATGGCAACTATTGCATCATTATTAGCGTTATCATAACTTCTTCTTGAATACCAATGATTATATTCATTCCATGTTTCACCATTATCATCAGAATAACTTGTATTCCATCCATACTGGTTACCAGCACTATCTGTGCCCCAGCCTGGACACGCCGTAATTAATAAAATTCTTTCCGTACCATCAGCTAAATCCAAAATATACATAGTTGGTGTTTCCTGAGAACCTGTCCATGATGATGGTGTATCCGTTTTTTCTGTCCACGTTTCACCATTATCATCACTAATTTGCATAATCAACGGTCCTTTTCCATGTCCTTTTGGATATGCTGTAATTAATCTACCTGTTTTAGTACGCACCATATCTGGCTGCCCTAAATATTGTCTATCAGTATTAGGGGCCTTTTCAATATCAGATAAGTTATTTTCAGATAGTTGATACATTGGTATCTTACTTGTTATTGAAATATTTTTGTTTACTGTGATCAGTACTTCTTCTCTATATCCACCAGCTTTATTTTCTACAATAATCTTTGCTGTTCCCCTTTTTAATGCAGTAACTACTCCCTGTTCATCTACAGAGACAATTTGCGGATCACTTGATGTATATGTAATAGTCTTATCATCATTATCACTAATTAAATTAGTTTCAATTTGATAAGTATCATTAATAAACATTGTCCTGCTGGTTTCTGTTAAATTTAAACCGTTTAATAACATATTGGCATTAACTTCACTAGCATTCAATACTCGATTATATACTTTAATCTCATCAATATATCCAGTAAATCCAGTACCACCAATAATATCTAATGGCAGTAACGCTTTATTTGTTTTAGTCCAAGCATTAGTATTTACTAAATTACCATTTACATACATTGATAAACCTGTACTTTTACTCTGAGTCCATGTGACATTATACCATTCATTTTGATTAAAATTATATGTAAAAGTTAATACATCACCACTATTTTTACCAACATGATAACCTGCACTGCGATTACTAGCTAATTTCAAATCAAATGAATAATCTTTATTTGCGTCCATTAAAATTGAAATACGATCAGTAATAGGGGCAGTAGATTTTACCCAATAACTTATCGACCAAGAATCATTTTCTCCAATTCCAGAATCACTATTAAATGTTACATTTCTATTTTCTTCTTCAATATACAAAGCATTACCAGATTTGCCTTCAGCAAAACCAGCCCCATTCACTATACCATTTCTACTACCCCAATTATCTGTCGCATCATTATTATCAAATGAATAATAAGCCACTCGAGCACTTTCTTCAATTTGAGGTGCAGTAACTGTAACTGTAATACTGTCTTTTTTAGTTGGATCTTGATTTGATATTGCTGTAATAACGGCACTACCCATACCATTTGCACTAATTAATCCACTATCTGATACACTGATAATATTTGAATTTGAACTATGCCAATCAATTTTTGTATTAAGTACATTTGATGGATTTACAGTTGCATGTAATTGTTTTGAATTTCCAAGAGCAAGTTGTAAATCATTTTCCAAAATATCTACCGATGATACCTCATCTGTCCCATTTTCTTTTAAAATTAAATATTTTTCTGTTAAAGCATCAAGATCATTTTTAAATGTGTTCATTTCTTGTGCTAATTTTGTAACATTTGCTTTACTTAAATATTGTCTACTGGTATTAGCTGTTAATGTCAATTTTGCATACATAGCATCAACATCATTTTGTAATCCAGGAATCCTAGCTACCATCTGTTTAATTTTATTAACATCCCGCATTCCTTGACCCATTCTTTCCAAACGAACTGAACTCTTAGAAATTGGATTTTTAGCATCTTTTAAATCCGGATAAATCAAAAAACAATCCCCAGGTTCAAAAGAATTATGAGTAGTGTCATTTAATGGATCAGCTACCCAGCATCATATGCCCAGCGTAAGAAACCAGCTGTTTCTTGACCCGCATTAATAATTGACCAGTAACTTTCTACTGGAGCACTTAAAGAAAAGTTTCCAGGTTGATGTTCTGTACATGAATATAAAGTTGTTTTATATCCCAACGCTTCACGATCTTTAACTAATTGTGAAAATTCTACTGGATGTGCATCTGCAGCTGTATCACCAACATTCAAATCAGTAACTCTTAACGCTAAATCATGTTTATTTACAAATCCATCCATTGCCCCTGCTGTTTTTAATGATTGATCATGAATATTTCTAACTGAGTCAATTAAATCAAAAGCAGTACTGCTAAATCCTCTTTCATCAATTCCTATATATGCTTCGTCAAACCAGCCTTTTTCCATTAAATGATCAATTAGTTTTCTTAAAAAATCTGTCCAAACTTGATTATAACGAGCACTACCTACTGTATATCTTTCATATACAAGCTGATCATTTTCCCAATATGTAAATGAGCTATGCCATGGTGCAATACTATATAGCACAATTTTATCACCAATGCCCAAATCTTTATTAAATTGTACCCATTTATCAAAGTCAGTAAAATCATATGTAAAACTTCCATTTGCCTCTTTTGTCCATTTGATCATTGAAGGATAATGAACATCATTTGCACTATATGTTTGACCAGACCACGCTTCTTCACTAATTGTAGTAGTGATTGCATGTCCTCCTAAGCTTTTATAAATTTCCATTCCAGAACGCATGATGTTTAAATGTTCTTTTGAAAATGGTTCAACATTATAATATTCTGCTGAACTATATGGATATTGCCATAACTCAATATCAAAAGTATTTTTATATGTTGAAACATCATTTAATATTTCATCTTGAACATTTACGACATATGTGAATTCCAATGGTGTATCTAAACCATCAGCATCTACTGTTATGGTTGTTTGATAACTTCCTGCTTTTGCATCACTAGGGATGACAATTTCTACCCAAACTGGTTGAACTTTATTAAACTCAATATTAATAGGACTTGTTTGATATAAAATATCAGAACTTTCTGAACGGTTTACACCATTATCAGCTGGAATTTCACGATTTGGATCACCATAACCTAAATACGCACCATTATAAGCCTTAGCAGACTTAATAAAAGTGGTCTTTATATTTTCTTTATCAATAACATTATTACCATCTACAAGATTTTCTGCAGTAAGAGTAACATTTTTTAATTTGCAATCTTTAGATATTAAGGCAATTTCTGAAATTGCTTTATCGTTTTTCCATGCTGTTAATTCTTTAGAAATAGTACCCATTTCTTTAACTTCATTATATCGATCTTGCGTATATTGGGTATCAATATCAACAATACTACCACCCATATTAGCAGTTGCTTCAGTTACAACAACACTTATTGTTTTAGTAATATTAAATTTAGGTAAATAAGCTGTAATTACTGCTGTTCCTTTACCTTCTGCAGTAATAACCCCTTTATCATCAACACTAGCGACTTCAACATCGCTTGAAGTATATTCTACTTCATTTACAACTGCATAATCAGGTAAAACAATATAATTAATTTGTTGTTTCGCCCCCTCCATCAATACATATGAAGAAGATTCTAATGTAATATCTTCAACAACATATGGAGCATGATATACAACAACCTTTGAGCAATCAATTAATGTATTAGTTGAATTTGCATCTCTTTTACCTGTCGCAACCGCTTTAAAAGTATGAAATCCTTCATCTAATCCATCAAATGAAGTTATAAAAGTAGAATTAATATTACTTGAATTATATAAGCTGTATTCTCCCATTTCGACACCATCAAGATAATATTTAACCATTCCCATAGGATGATTTTTACCTGCATATATATCAATTTTGTGCCCAATGAAATCAACCTCATACCAGATTTCTTCGGGATTATTTACAGATGGAGCATCTGACCAAATATGCTCACTATTTCCTCCAGAAAACCAGCCTGTATCAGAAAAAGTAAATTTATTTGTTGTTCCAGTTGTTTTAGTATGAGGTATAGTAGTTCTTTCTATTTCACCTAATTTTGAACCAAAAACCTTTGCATAACTAATTTGCAATCCTTTTTGATTTCCATCATTTGGTAAAGTAACTGTAATAGTATGTTCACCATATATTAGATCATTTCTTGAATATAGTATTGATTCCTTTTTTCCTGTTGTTTCAATTGTTACAGTTTGTGCAGTTTCATCATCTAACTGAAATGTATTTTTGTCAGAACCTGTAGGTGTAATTCCAACTAATTCTACACCTGTACCTATAAAAGTTAAACTGTAACTATGTTTACTAGCTTCTGTATTATCTGTATTCCAAACCCAATGTTGGGTCTTTAATTCTCCTGTACCATAATTAGCATCACTATTCGACCAGCCAGTAACCCCATCTATATCCAAGCTAGCAGAATAAGTAAAATAATTTTCTTCTGTATTAGAAGTTACAGAATCATCAACAATTATAAAATCTTCATTTGCTAATATTTTTGATGAAAATGGCACAACAGAGGACATTATCATCATCAAACATAATATCAATTTAAAAAATTTTTTCATCCCTATCTCCTTTCTAAATATTAATCACTAAAAAATATTTGCACCTTATTTTTATAAGATATTTTTGTTTCAATTATATATTCACATATAATTCAATAGAAGTAAACAACATCAGTGATTTTCATAAATAATCCATAAAATATTATACCTATTTAACTCTCACATCATTTTATATAATATTTACTATCTATCATTTAATCTTAATATTGTATTCTTGTATATTATATCGTTCCATTCAATTTATATTTTTTAGATTTCACCTTACAATAAAGAACTTAAGACATTAATATCATCATGGATAGACCTTTTAAATACATGTCATCTCAATAAAAAGAAAACGGTTATGGATAATATTCATAACCGTTTAATCATTAACAATCTTCTTTTTTTCTAAATATACTTAGCCCTGCCACACTTAACATTGATAAACTTATAAAGATTCCTATTAAACCATTATCACCAGTTTTTACACCTGCTGTTGTATCTCCTGGTTTTACAGTATTTACATTGTTATCTGCTGTTGGATTTTCTACTAATCCTGCCATGGCTTTTGTTAAAGCTGCTTTTGCTTTATCTACTTCTACTTGGCTTGCTTCTGGATCATTTAATACTGTAGCAGCTTTCTCTAATGCTTTTTCTACTGCATCCCATGTTTTTGCACTATAGCTTGCTTTGTTTAATCCATTGGCCTGTTTGATTAAATCATTTAGTAAGTCTTTATTTGGTTTTAATCTTAAGTCTAAGTATGCTCTTATCAATGCTTCATATGCATTGTCTACTTCTACCTGAGTTGCTTCTTCATTTCCAAAGACTTCTTGTCCTGCTTCTAATACTGGCATCATTGCATTCCATGTAGATTCAATATATTCATTTTCATTTAATCCTAAGACTTTATTTATCGTTGCTTCCAATAATGATTTATCGACTACTTCTACTTCTTCTAAACCATCTATTGCTGTCTGCAATTTATCATATGCTTCATCTACTTCTTCCTGCATTGCATTTACATTATTCATTACTGTATTTGCTGTCTCCAATGCATCCACTAATGTCTGCCATGATTCAGGTGTATAGTTTCCTTCTACTAATTCGTTTGTTGAATTAATTAATGCTTCTAATTCAGCTTTATCACCTTTATAGAACTGTAACATATGCATAGCTGCTGCTAACCTTGCAAATGATGCATCTACTTCTTTTTGTGTTGCCTTATCATTAGCTAAGATATCTTGAGCTTCTTGTAATGCTGCCTTAAATTCTGTAACTACTGCTGGTACTACTTTATCCAACTGTTCTTCAGTTACATTACTTGCCATTTCCACAGCTATTTGTAATGCTGTCTTATTTGTATCTAATACTTCATCTGCTACTAAAGCGTTTTTAGCATCTATTAACATCTGTTTTACTTGATCAACATCGTTTTGAGAACTATTACTATTATCTACAATAATAGCTTTAGCTGCATTTAAAGCAGATGTATATACAGCCCATGATTCAACTGTATAATCACTTTCTTTTAAATTATCATATTCACTAACCAATGCTACTAAACTATCAGTATCACCACGTTTAACTAATATATTTTCAGCATTTACTAATGATAATACCATATCATCTACTTCTTCTTGAGAAGTTGGATTATTTAACACCTCATTAGCTTCAACTAATAAATCTTCAAAAATTTCTACACTTGATGTAGTTGAATTTAATGTATCTACAGCTTCTAATTCTTCAATTCTTGTTTTTAAAGAAGCTGTATCAATTTTCTCTTGACCATATACTTTAAACTCTGCGGCAGCAAGAATTTTATTTACATTAGATGCCTGCCAATGATAAGTTGCAGTTGCACCCAAACGTACATATCTAGCTTCAACAGTTTTATCTAAATCAATATCAGTTATACCTCGATCAGTTCTAACTGTTGTTCCAGTTGCAACCTGGTTCCAAGTTTGACCATCATTACTTACTTCTATTACATATTCTAAAATATTTCCTGTACAATTTAAAATTACATTTGAATCATATCTTGGTATATATTGAAATTTACTTATACTATAAGTATTATTTAAATCATATGTCAAATATTGAGGAGTTACTGTGTTGTTTTCAGTAGCAGAACTTGCCCAATACGTATTAGTATTACCATCATTAGCTCGATCAGGTGTTGCACTTTCACCACTATCATATGATGTTGCAGTTGCAGTAATTCTGTCTTGTGGAATCAATCCACTTTCTTCATTAGTTGCAAATTCATTATATCCTAATGCAGTATCTAATACTTTCAATCCAATTATTCCTTCAAAACCATCACTACCAATTACTGTTTTACCAGCATTAATTACATAAGTTTTATTTTCTAACTTATATGCAGAACTTTGTAAATTTCCATCTACATATAATTTTAAAATACCATTATTTTCTTTGACTGCTTGAATGGTATGATTTTCATCATCATTAACTGCTACTTTTGATTTAGCTGTTACACCATTTAAAGCAAAATAAGCTTTTCCATCTTCATCAATTCCTACTTCATAACCATTTGTTTGTTTAGCAAGAACTTTATCAGTATTTGTTGTTTTAACATCGACAAGAACACTAAAACCATTATCATCACTTAATGACTTAGCTGCTGTTCCAACTGTTTTTTGACCTGATAACGTTTCAGACTGAACTGTTAAAACTGCATTCTTTTTATGATATACAACCGTTTTATCAGTATCCTTAACTGCATTTCCACTTAAATCAGTAATGTCATTTGTTTTTACAACAATTTCCATACCATTTAATGGTTTATTTGCTAAAACAATTTCATAAGTTACTTGATCAACACTCTTATTAACTTGTTCAATTTCAGCTTCTTTACCATTAACTTCAACAGAAAAACTATTTCCAACTACCTTTTCATCAAATTTAACTATAAGTGTTTTATCACCATCAGTTGCAAGTTTAGCAAAATTTGGTGCAGTTATATCTAAAGTTGTTGATAAAGACCAAATTCTTGTTTCACCTGGTTGTAAAGTAACAGTTACTTCATCACCATAATTAAATGTTTGATATGCATCGTTTCCATCTTCAGGCATACTATAACTATGAGTTAATGTATTATATAATGTTTTTCCTTGAATAGATTCTGATAAACCGATATTTCGATCTAAAGTAAATGTTATTGTCTTAGCTGTTGTATCTGGGTTCCTCATTGAAATAATTCCATCTTCACCATCCCAAGCTGAAAAACCATAAGTATCATAATTTGTTGAAGAACCGATACCACCTAACTTAACACCGTTAGCTGGATTTCCACCAATCATCTTTGCATTTTGTAAAATGTGGAAATTTTCTTCAGCCCAAGCTAAAAATTCAGCATTAACTTCATATTTACCTTTAGTCATAATTGAATCTGAATAATACAATTCCCAGAATCCTGTTCCTCTAGTTGACATCATGTATAAATAATTTTTAAATTGTTCATCTGTCATAGAATTAATATTAATACCTGTACCCTCTACACCATATACAGGATCATGGTTGTAAAGGTTAGCAAGAGGAAATTGGAATTCATGTGATTTAATAAAATCATAATATACAGCTTCACGATATGTTAGCATTGTATCCATTTTATTATTAATAGGTCCAGTGTCTCCACGGTCATGTGTACATTGAATCCATACACTGTTAGCCCATTGTAAATACCAAGGACTAGGATTTACATAACAAGTTAAAGAGATCCATAAATTATTAATATTATCATCCTTTTCACTTTGACGAACAGCTTCCATTAAATCAATCCATGCTTCCCACAAATCAGTCACATGGTACATATTTTTATATCCACCTGTCATATGATTATTTGCATATCCAGGCACTCCATCACTAGCTGGAAAAGCATTATATTGAGCTGTATCTGCAAAACCATCCCATTTCCAATAGTTTACTTTATATTCTTTTTGCCAATTAATTGCCATTTCTTTAAAGTTTTCTACATATACTCTATCAGCAACATCAATTGATCCCCCAGCTTTACTACCTGTTCCATTCTTAGTTAAGATATCAGCTAAGCTGCCGTAGAAATTGTATCCACCACGTGGTCCAATCCAAACTCCAAAATTACTTCCAAAGTTATTAACTAATTCGCTTGATGTAGTTAAACCATTAGGAAATTTACTATTAAATTCCCAAAAACCAGTAGAATTTAATGTCGTTCCTGAACGTGCTGCATCAACTACTCTTGTATCATTATAGTTATTCCATCCATCATCAACAACATACGAATCCAATGGTCTAGTACCTGTGGCATTCAATTCACGATCTATTTCAATAAATGAGTTAAGAATATTTTCATCATCAATTAACATCATATTATCAAACCATGAATTATACTGAATTCTAAATTCTGAAGGTGTTGCAATAGATTTAATATATTCAAAGAAATCACTTTGAATTACAGCGTTTTCAGTACTTCTTGCAGCACCAGCGACAGTTTGCCATGTCATATAATTAACTTTACCATCAACATTAGCTGCTTGATTATCTTCAACTAATCTGTTAAAAGATTTTCCTGAATAATACCGCATATATCCATTATTATCTACAATCTGTGTATCAGCTACTGGAAATTCACATCCCATAAACATTCCCTGAATATAAATTGGTTGTCCTAAATTAGCTTTAAATTCATCCATCGAAACAACTCCACCTTTACCTGTTGGAATTGTCCAGCTAACATCACTTTCATTTATATTAAAGGATTCCAAATCAATATAATCAATCACCGCATTTTCTGCTTGATTTTCAGGAACGCTAATTTCCATATATTTACGCATGAAGTGATCACCTTCATACATAACAATTACTTCATTAATTGTATATTCAACATTTTTAAATTCATATGGTTCAAATGAAAAAGTTACTTTTTTACCTACTTTTTCAACTTCATTAATAATTGCAGTAGTATCCTCAACTTTTATACCATCATCTTTCAATGTTAAATCACTAGTTTCAAAAGAACGATCATCCACTATTTCTGGAGCTTTATCTTTATGAAGATTAAATTCAGCTCCACCTGCAAAAGACGCTCCATTGTTTGCAGAAAGCGCTACCAATTTAACTTGTGTAGCTGTAGTTTCTTGAGCCAAATTAACATAAATTGGATTTACCCCATCGTAAGTAAAATTTCCTTGAGCAACCTTTTGCCATTGATCAGAATCATAAGCTAGATCTTCAGTATTAGATCCATTGTAAACCCAAAGTTCATAACCTTTAAGATTTCCATTCGTTGCCTCACCATTTTGCCTAGGTGTATAGGAAAATGATTGGAAAGTTGTTTGCTCATGTAAATTAAATAACACATTATAAGGGAAAGTCCTGCTACCTGTTCCCCCTCCATAATTACTATGCCAAATTGAGTTAAGATTACCATCAATTAAATTAGATGCTGGTCCATCACTTGCTCCAGAAGCATTTTGATAACTATCTGAAATCGCAGACCAATTACTACGATCAATCGCTTCTAAAGAAATTGGTTCTCTTTCTTCTTTAACTGTTTTAATAACAAATTCTTCACTACCATTAGCAGGTGTAAAAATTGTATTTTCGTTTTCTGTTCGTTTGTTTACTATACTTGTTGTCTCTAGCTTGTTATCAGCAATTGAAAATTGTCTTTCAATATACTCGTTTCCAATAATAACCTGATTATCAGTAGTCGTTATATCAACCTTACTTGATAAAGCCTCGATTTTATTGTTTGCTAAAGGAAAACAAGATAGTGTAAGCGCCACTGCTACTGCACCACTCAAAAGCCTTTTCATCTTTTCTCTCCTGTTATAGAATGACCTTTTATCAAGCATAAATCTCAATTCACATTAATTATTAATATATAAAAGCATCTATAAAACTTTGTCTACCTTTCAATACTATAACATTGCTGCTTATACTTTTTTAAGTCATCCCTATCCTTTCTTTTTAATATTTTACTGATATTTTTTAAATTTACATTCTTTAATACAAAACACGTTAGTTTTCTTACAACTGCTATGTCAATTCATATAGCGCCACGCAGTTTAGAAACCTGCTCTTTATAAAATTCGTTTTATGATAATTCACGATCTATCTATGTAAATATTAATTTTACCATAAAAAGAATCATCCTGAACCATCATTGTTTCTTTAAATAATAATGCTAGTTATAACTCTTTAAGCCATCGCAGTGATTCATTTTAATTTTTTGAAATTTTTAAATGCAAACACAATAATTTACTATTCAATTATCTCTCATATAATCTTTGTATCTTTCAGTATATAAACATACTTTTTAATGACCAAAAAATTATTAAGAATATATATAAATTTATATGTTTTATTTACTTGGTCGGTAACAATCATACAAATATCAAAATCATCATTCTTGTCCTACCTATTTTTGTGCAGCTGCTGTATCTTCGTACTACAAGAACACCATACTTTATACCAATTTCATTAATTAATATATAGTACGTATCTTAAATATTTGTTTTTTATTTACAATGGACTTTAAAACATATTTAGCATATTTGTCTAGAAAATTTATTATAAACATATAAACTAAATATATTTTTATAAGTATCCATTTCAAAATAAATTACAATGACCTCCTATTATCATATGGTAACAATTCTTAATTTTTACTTTTAAATAAAACTCTGAATCTAAATCCACATTTTGATAATCTAGGAGGTCATTTCATATTATTTTTATAAATTTATACTATCAAAATAGTTCCAAGTTTCAAACCTGTAAATACGTTTATTTATTTTCAATACTTTGGATACTATATCGAGAAGCTTTTACAATAACCCCTTTACTAATTTCTACATCAATAGTTTCATCATTTGAAATTTTTACAACTCGACCATATAAGCCTCCTGCAAAAAGAATCTTATTTCCAACTCTTAATGTAGTATGAACTTCGCCAATTTCCTTACGACGTTTTTTCATATTAGTAGCAGAAATTATCATAATTACTATTCCGCAAACAGCAAGTAAAACACCAACCGTTATGCAAGTCCATAAAATAACTTCCCAATTCATTCTTTAAATTCCATCCTCATCATTTGTTTCTTCTTTATGGGCAGAGAAAGTAAAACGAACGATACTATCTTTACCTGTAGAAAGAGCCATATTAGTTAATGCATCAAGTGAATCAACAAATTCTTTAGCCATAGATAATTCTATTACCATTGGAAGATTTGCACCGCCAATAACTTCCATTTGTTTATCACTTTTTACAGAAAGTTCTACAGATGTTTTAAATGGTGAACCACCAGTTAAATCGCATAAAAATAAAATTCCATCAACATTAGATAATGAGTCGATTGCAGAAGATAATTTTACAGCTAAATCTTCAACACTATCTTTTTCCTCAAAATCAACAAAACACATATTTTCTTTTTCACCAGCAATTAATTTTAGTGAAGAGCGTAATCCGCTAGCAAAATTTCCATGACCAGTTACAATTAATCCTAACATTTTTTCTATTCTCCTTTACTGTATGGATATAATATTACACCTTTAACAACACGATTTACTTCTCCAGTTGGACAAGGGTTATCTGGTGTTTTACCCATAGATAATGATTTCAATACAGCTACAGTTTGAGCTAAAACAATGTAATCAAAACCAAGTAATATATTATCATGTTTACCATCAATATCAAATTCAACAACATAATCAACTAGTTCTTTGATTTCATCACATTTTCCATTCATTACTGCAACGATCTTATTACCTTTTCTTTGACCGCTCATTTCTTTGATTAAATCGATTTCATATTGACGAGAATATGCATTATCACTAATATAACTACTGTTAAAGTATCATCATCAACGATTGATTTTGGTCCATGTCTAAATCCTAGTGGAGTATCAAACATAGTTACAATTTCACCAGCAGTTAATTCTAACATCTTTAATGCAGATTCTTGCGAAATTCCTTTTAATGCATTACTTCCTAAGTAAACAATTCGTTTAAAGTTATAGCTATCAACAATTTCTTTAGCTGCAGAATATTGATTATCTAAGAAGTTTTGTGCTGCAGCAGCAATTTTTTCTACATCAGCAATAGCTTCTTCAAGATTATCTAAATTAAAGCATAAGTATGTTGCTAAATACATATTAGAAAAACTTGAAGTCATAGCGAATGATTGATCATGAGTTTCATCAGTTAAATTGATAGCAAAGCAGTGATCATTATCAGCAGCTCTTTTTGATAAAGCTCCGTTTTTATTACATGTTACAAATAAGTGATATAGGTTATCACATACTTCTTCAGCAACATCGATTGCACCAACAGATTCTGGAGAATTCCCAGATCTACCAAAACTAATTAATAATGTTGGTTTAGTTCTTGATAAATAATTTTCTGGAGTTGCTACTAAATCAGTAGTCCCATATGATTTAGCTTTATAATTTAATTTTTTGTTCAAATAAGAGAACAGTGTATTCCCTACGAATTCACTAGTTCCTGCTCCAGTTAAAATAACATCAAAATCATCTTGAGTAATTACCTGATCAATAAAAGCTTTTAATTCATCTTTCATTGATGTAATTTGTTGACATGTTTTTTTCCAAGTAGCAGGTTGTTGGTAAATTTCAGTTAAAGTATAAGTACTTTTTGTTTCACCCATTTGAGTTTCATTAATATCAAAAATAGTTTTTGTCATTTTTCTTCTCCTTTTCTTTTATATTATCTACAATCCACATTATAGCAATCAAATTTAAATAAACAATAGTTAAACTAAAAGTGATAATTAGTTTGTTGAAAATTACAAAATTAGTTTGCTTAAAATTATTGAATTTATTAATAATTAAAATAGTACCCATTTAAATTAAAAAGTATAAGTATTGAAATTAATAAAGTGATATAATATAGTTATAGATGATATATTTGAAGTTTAAAACTTCAAAAAATAAATAGGAGGATATATAAAATGATTATTCAAAGTAAGAAGATTTGGTTAGCTGATCAATTTGTTTCAGGACAAATTGAAGTTGTAGATGGAAAGATTGCTGGTATCTACGATTATAATGAAAAAGAAGTAGATAAAGATTATGGTAACAATTGGATACTCCCTGGATTTATTGATATTCATTGTCATGGAGCATATGGATTTGATACTAACGATGCCAAAGAAGACGGATTAAGATATTGGCTTAAAAATATTGTTAGTGAAGGAGTTACCGCTTTGCTTCCTACAACTATTACTCAAAGTGAAGAAGTATTAACAAATGCAGTAGCTAATGTTGCAAAAGTTGTTGAAGACGGTTATGAAGGAGCAGAGGTTTTAGGAATTCACTTTGAAGGACCTTATCTTGATATGATCTATAAAGGTGCTCAACCAGAACAACATATCGTTAAACCTACAATTGAACAATTTAAAAAATATCAAGAAGCTGCTCACGGTTTAATTAAATACATCACAATGGCTACAGAGACTGATGATGATTTTGCTCTTACTAGATATTGTGCTGAAAATGGTGTAGTAGTAAGCATTGGACATTCTGCAGCAACTTTTGAGCAGGCTACTAGAGCTTTTGCATATGGAGCACGTTCAATGACACATGTTTATAATGGAATGACACCATTTAATCATCGTGCTAATGGTTTAGTAGGTGGAGCATATAGAATTAGAAATATGTATGGTGAAATTATTTGTGATGGTAACCATTCCACATTGGCTGCATTAAACAATTATTTTACTTCTAAAGGGCCAAATTATAGTATTATGGTATCTGATGCTTTAATGGCAAAAGGTTCTCCAGCAGGATCAAAATTCATCTTTGGTGGAAATGAGATTGAAATTTATCCAGATGGAAGTGCTCATTTAACTAGTACAGGTGGTTTAGCTGGTTCTACGTTAAAATTAAATCAAGGATTAAAAATTCTTATCGAAGAAGCTTTAGTGCCTGTAAATACAGCTATTAATTCTTGTACAATCAATCCAGCTAGATGTTTACATGTAGATGATCATAAAGGAGCTATCGGAGTTGGATATGATGGTGATTTAGTTGTTTTAGATAAGGATTATGAAGTGATTCAAACATACTGTAAAGGAAAGGAAATGATTGATGGCACAAAATAAAGGTAACAATAAGAGCAATATTTCAGGAAGAAATATTTATTTAGATCGTCATGGTCAAACAGTATATTATGATTCATTAACAAAAAAAGGATATTTAATTGATTCAAAGGTTGAAGGTAAATTTTATGTATATAAAAATCGCTTTATCTTAATTTTAATAGTGATAATTTTATGTAGCGAATACTTCCCTAGCTGGATTCACGCAATGCTAGCTGGTATTGGGGTTTGTTTGGTAGCAGAAATATTATTTAGATTTAAATTTTTACCCAGCTTAAGACAAACTACTAAGTTTGATCGGGAGAATCGTCAAACTATGTTGAAATCAATTATTGATTCCAGGGAACCTAGAAAAGCCATTTTAAGGGCTATACTGTATCTAGCTTTTGCAATCTTAATTGTAATCAATGCCTGGATGATGGAAGCAGATATGGCTATTTTGATTGTTAGTTTACTTTTAAGTATACTAGCTTGTTACTGTGTGATTGTAAACTTAATTGCTTTAGTTAAAATGAAATAATTTTAAGTATTTATTAGGGCCACTAGTAAATATGTTTTACTATCGAAACAACAAAAGGCTGTTATGTAAAAATGCATATCAGCCTTTATTTTTTATAATAAAATTTAATTATTATTAAAAAAGGACCATACAAATTAATCATTTGATTATTTGTACAGCTCCTTTTAAGAGAGAAAAATAATATGGACTATTATAAAAGAGTTATTATTGATAAATTTATTAATATTGTTATAAGGAATGAGTTTTATTATAATAGTTCATTTTGGTTAGTTGCATATAAGTATTCATCAATAGTATTAATAATACGATCAACGATTAATTCTTCAGGATTATTTTCAAGCAATCCCTCTCGTACTTTTGTATATTGCATTGGCATAAATTGACTTAAAAGATTTAGTGGAATACCATAAGTACTTAAATTATCAATCATTGTATTAATTGCGTTATTTACATCAGGCAGAGGCATGTAATAACGACAACGATCTGAGAAAGAGTATTTACGTTTTAAACGAATTTCTAATTCAGTACCTTGATAATGTTTCTTCCAGTATTTATCATCATTTAACATAGCTTTGTCTAAAACGTCAATTAAATTGCTTGTTTCTACATCCATACCATATAAAAGTTCTTTTTCAATATGAGCTAATGCAAATAAAGCTTCACGCATAGCAAATGTTAAACCTGGTCCTACTTTTAAGATACCAACACCATCTTCAACTAATTCTTTTAATTTAATTTTTGTTTGATAGTCAGTAGAATGACCTTCAAAAATCAAATTAGGATAATCTTTAATTGAAGCCATTAATTCTTTGGCTTTTTCACGATCATATTCAGTACATCCAGAATCTTTTTCTTCAACTCCAGGTTGTACTACAACAGCAATAACATTATCCCAAGCATCTTGTAAATCATTATCTAAAAATGCTTTTTTAAATGTTGCAACAGTAGCTTTAAAATCTTCTACTTTTGTTACAGCAACACCATTATCCTCACTACCAACAGCTCCACCAGGAATTGGTACTTCACTACCAACAATATAAATTGGAGCAATCGCATCAGGATCTTTTTTTAATAATTCAGCATAAGTGTCTTGAGCAACCTTAGCTAAATAAGCTCCGCGTCTAGCAATAGTTTCATCACTTAAACGAGTATCTGGATCATCATCATTAACCTTCATACTTGTATCAATATGAATTTTGGTAAACCCTGCTCCTACATAATGCTTAATTAACTCAGTTGCATTTTTCATAGCTTCTTCTTCATTAAGGTCAGTCCAGGTAAGTGGTCCCAAATGGTCCCCACCAAGGAATAACTTACGTTTGTCAAAACCAACTTCTTCAGCAATTTTTAAAACAAAGTTTTTAAAATCCAATGGTGTCATACCAGTATAACCACCATTTTGATCACATTGATTAGCAGTACTTTCAATCAATACGCAAGAATTATCTTGTTTACCACGTTTTAAAGTAGCTTCAATTACATATTTATTAGCACTGCATGCTGAATAAATTCCAACAGCTTTACCTTCTTTTTGAAGAGTTACAAGTTTCTTTAATGGATTAGTATTCATTATCTTTATCTCCTTTCGTCAATATAATAACAATTATATTTTAAATAGTATTTAGAATTGTTAAAAATTATTTTGCACTTTTTAGATAGTTTTAATACTAAATCGTGATAAATCAAATATCTTAGCAAATTATTATTATAAAAGAAAAAATTGTGGTATAATCGAGGTGAAAATTAATTAAGAAAAGAGGAAGGAAATATGCCATTAGTTACAACTAAAGAAATTTTATTGAACGCTCAAAAAAACAAATATGCAATTGGGGCTTTTAATGTTGAAAATATGGAGATGGTCATGGCGGTCGTTGAAGCTGCTGAAGAATTAAAATCACCTGTTATTATGCAGACAACACCATCAACAGTTAAATATGCTAGTTTAGATTATTTCTATGCAAATGCAAAAGTTGCTGCTCAAAATGCAAGTGTACCAGTTGCAATTCATTTGGACCATGGAAATAGTTTTGAACTTGCAATGCAAGCCTTAAGAGTAGGATACACTTCAATTATGATCGATGGATCACATGAATCTTTTGAGGACAACATCAAGGTTACTAAAGCAGTTGTTGATGCTTGTAATCCTTCTAAAGTAAGCGTTGAAGCTGAATTAGGTAAAGTAGGCGGTAAAGAGGATGATTTAGATGGTGGAGATGGTGGTTATACTGATCCGTTAGAAGCTAAAGAATTTGTAGAAAAAACTGGTGTCGGATCACTTGCTGTTGCCATTGGAACAGCACACGGAGTATACAAAGGAGAACCAAAATTAGATTTAAATCGCCTTAGTGAGATTAAAGAAGTTGTTTCAATTCCACTGGTACTGCATGGTACTTCAGGTGTTCCTGATGAAACTGTTAGCGAGTGTGTAAAACGTGGTATTTGTAAAGTGAATTATGCAACTGATTTAAGAATTGCCTTTTCAAAAGGAGTCAAAGAATATTTAGCTCAAAACCCTGATACTATCGATCCAAAGAAATATTGTGCATTAGGACGTGAAGAAGTTAAAAAATATGTAATGTCTAAAATGTATGTTGTTGGTAGCGTGAATAAAGCTTAATAAGCATATAGAATTTATAAAATGAAAATTAGTTAATAATATTTTACAACGGTACAAGAAATTGTACTGTTTTTATTTTAGATTATGTTTGAATAATTATAATTTTTATTGCCGATTTTTTTGCTTTCGTTATTGCTTTTTAGTTAATTTAGTTCTCTACCTTTATTTGTATTATTTTTCAAAATGAACCAACATTTTATAAAAAAACAGGAAAATTCCTGTTTTTAATTATAAATATTTATTACATTCAAATTCAGTAAAATCACTTATACAAAAATCAGCACCATAATTTTTTAACATTGCAAAATCATCACCAATTCCTACAACTAATCCTGTACCAATTTCTTTAGCATATCCAATTCCAGTTTTACTATCTTCAAATATAATACAATCTTCTATTTCAGTATTTAACATTTTAGCAGCATCTTTAAACATGCTAATTTTATCAACATGCTTACCATCATCATAGATAATTCTATTAACATCAAACCACTTTTCTAACTCAAAAGTTTTAACAAAAAAATCAATATTTTCCTTAATTGATGCACTAGCAATAGTAAAAGGAATCCCTTGTTTTTTTAAATAATCAAAGCATTCAACCGCTCCTTTTATTAAATGCAGTTTATCTGGATGTTCTAAACAAATATTTCGATACACTTCTTCTTTGTATTTAGAATAATAATCATTATCTTTTTCATTCATGTCTTCTTTGATACAATACAAAATTTCCTTATTATTTTTTCCGTGCATCTTAACTCTTAATTCATCATCCAAATCTCTACCAGTTATCTCTTTTATCACTCTTTGCCAAGCAATATTATGAAATGGTGTATCGTAAAATAATGTTCCATTAAAATCAAAAATTACCGCTTTATATTTCATCTTAACCTCCCAAAAAGAATAAACTATTACTTATTAGCTTCTAATTGCTCAATATGTTTTTTAGCAGATATACTATACTTTTCCCTTGGGTTGAAACAAACTATTGCATTTTTAAAATATGTAATAGCACGTTTACTATCTTCTAACCTTTCATACTGAATAGCAATCATATATAAAATCACACCTAAAGAAAAACCATAAAACTTTTTTGAATCGATTTGTTTATCCATTTCTTCTGCTAAATCATTACGCTTATTAATCATAACTTCATATGCCTGCTGATTATATTTAACAAAATTTTTATCTTCAGATTTACTAATTTCTTTTAGTAAAATATCAGCATATTTCTTATTTTCCTTAAGTATAAAAGTATGATAATACAATTCCAAAAAAGCTTTTTATCTTCTGGATTATTATAATCCGTTTTAATGATATATTCCAACATTTTATCAAATTTTTCAACGTTTTTATCTAAATAATAAGCTTTGATTTTATATAAGTCACAAGTATAATCTTTTAAAAATCTTCTTGATATTGACATATCAGACAACTTTTCAGTGAGCTGATAATCTTTCTTTCTAATTGAACTATCAAGACTATTAAGTAAAAATTTCTTTACTATTTGAAAAGCAAAAAAGCCAAGGAACAATATAAAAATAACTGCCATTGTAATTGAATTCATATCAATAGTTCACTCCTCTTTATTATAAAAACAAAGGGCACGATCAATTTGACCATACCCCTTAATTTTTGATATTAAATATCTAATTATTCACTTTCAGTAGGATATTCATACCATTCTACAAGTGGAGTATATCCACCTGGGATAGTATTACCTTCAGCATCCATAGCTTTAGAATCACCAGAGAAGATACCGAATGCACATCCAACGATACCAACAACAAGAATTAATAAGATACATTTTACAGGAGTCCATCCTCTTTTAATTAAAACATAGATTCCTAAAGTAATTAATAATGGTAATAATTTTGGTAAAACACCATCTAATAATCCTTGAATATTGATTGCAGGATCTCCTACATATAAACGTACAGTAGTTGAACCATAAGTAGCAATTAATCCACCTACTACGAAAATACCTAAAATACTAGCTGCACGAGTAAATTCTTTTGCATTAGAAGTAAGCATAGTAACTGCTTTTGTTCCTAATCCATAAGACCAGTGCATTAACCACCAACGAACTGCAAATTGAACAGCATTGAAAATAACTAAGAATAAGATTGCTCCAAGAATAGAACCATCCATAGCAATGTTTGCTGTTAAACCAGCAACAATTGGTACTAAAGTTAACCAGAATAATGCATCACCGATACCACCTAATGGTCCAGCTGCAGAAATACGTACAGAACGAATAGTGCTTGTTTCAGCTTTGTTTTGTTCTAATGATAAAACGATACCCATAACGAATGTTACTAAGAATGGGTGAGTATTTAAGAAGTCCAAGTTGTGAGCCATAGAAGCTTTTAAGTCTTCTTTATTTGTATGGATTTTTTGAAGACCTGGTAAAATACCCCATAACCAACCAGCAGCTTGCATTCTTTCATAGTTGAATGATGCTTGTAAGAAACATGACATCCAAACCATTTTATTTAAAGTCTTTTTATCCAACTTTGGAGCTGGCGTTAAATCTTGATATCTTTCAGGAATATTATATGCCATCAGACTCACCTCCTGTATTTGTTCCTACATTATTTTTAATTTTTGTATGAATTAAGAAGTCATAAATTGCAATTGCGACACCAACAAATGCACATAATAACAATGTTGCACCTGAAATAGATGGAATTGCACTACAGATTACTGCCATAGCAAAACCTGCAAGTAGGAATCCCCACATTTCTCCTGACATCATAACTTTCATTAAGATAGCAAATCCTACGAATTTCATAGCTCCACCAGCTGCATCTAAACCAGCCATTACCCATGAATATTCAAATGAGAATTCTTTTAAAGTTGTTCCTAAAGCTTGTCCACCATATAAACCAGCTACGGCTAAAACACCAAATAATACCCCTAAGATTCCCATTTCAATAAAGTTAATATTACGGATACCTTTTACATCTGCATTAGCTGCACATTCATCAGCTTTAGACATTAAACCTGACATAATTGTAAATGTCAAAGTACTAGCATATTGCCCGAATACTGCAAATGGAATAGCTAACCCCATTGCAGCTCCTACACCATCAGCAGTTGCTTCCATTCCCAAAGAAACTGCGAAAACTGTTGCCATAATTCCACCTAAAATTGCATTTGGTGGTTGTGCCCCACCGATTGGCATACTACCAATCTGAATTAATTGATACGCACCACCAACAACAACACCTAATTGGAAATCTCCTAAGATTGCTCCAATAATAGGGCATGTTACTATTGGTTGATACAATGATTCCAAGAAACTGTATTGGTCAATACCCATGATAAACGCAACGATAAAAACCAATAATGCTTGGATAATGTTTACCTCCATGTTCGTTCTCCTTTCAATTATCTGTTATACAGATTCCTTTTCCTATTTAAATAATTTGTCAATGTTTTCAGCAGGTGTATCTGGAACACGTTTAATTTCCAATTCAACCCCTAAATCCATCAACTTTTTAAAGGCTGCTACATCAGCATCATTTACTGCAACAGATGTAGCTACTTGACGTTTTCCATCAGCCATATGCATGTTACCAATATTTACTTTTTTAATTGGTACTCCGCCTTCAACTAATCGTAAAACATCATGAGGGTTATCACAAATGATGAAAATCATTTGTCGATCAGCTGCCTTATGAATCGTATTAATTGTTTTTTCAACTGTCCAATAACGTGTTTGTGCATAACTTGGAGCAGCCATGTCCATTAACCCTTGTCTAAATGTATCTTCAGCAACTTTATCATTGGCAACTAATAATAAATTTGCCCCAACACTTCCAGACCATTGAGTAGCTACTTGTCCATGAATCAAACGTTCATCGATTCTTGTTAGAACTATATTAGGCATATAAATTCCTCCCTTCGCTTGACCTAATTGTAAGCCCTTTAATCTTACACCATATATTTTACCAATATCTATCAAACTAGTCTTTGTACTTTTTATTTATGTTTTTATCTTTTTAAGTATTTCTACTTGTACAATCCCAAAAAGTGCAAAAAACATTAAATATTTAACACTTTATACAAGCAAATTCAAAAAACTAATTTAAACTTTATATATCAGTAAATAAGTGTATATTAAGAACCTCATTTATAATTATAATATTTTTTGTGATAATTGATAATAAAATTATAATTTTTTAAAATTTTTTCTTTTTTATTGATTATAACAAATTGTTTTTGTTAATTTCATTAAAACACCGGCTAAACCTGTAATTACACAACATATATATTACTCTATACCTTTTTTAATACCTATTTTTATTAAAATTAATAAATTAGTAAATATCTTCATTTTTAATAAATACTAAATTTAATAACCTATACAATACTCTATAACAATTTAAAAATAATACTTTATAAAAAATAATATTTTATAAAAGAATTGACTTTAATTCTTTTCTAGAGTACCATTTAATTATAAAGGGGAGGGATAAACACATGAGCAATAAAATCATTTTTAATAAATTCAAATTCTTATGCGATAATAATTTTTCTAGATTAGGTCAAACATTCGAAACCGAAAATAATAAATATTTTTATGATTCAGGAACTGGAAAAGTTTTTGCATGTGATGACGTTGAATATTATGTATTAAAAGAACTTATTTCAACATCTAATCTAGAAAAAGTTTATTTATTAAATTATCAAAAAAAAGAAATAAATAAAGCATTAATAAATATATATAAACTATATAAATCAGAGCATATACTCCAATTACCATATTATAATAAATTTATGAATAATACTAATAAAAGCAAAGAAATTAAACAATTAATTTTAGAAGTAACACAACAATGCAATCTTAGATGTAAATATTGTGTCTATGGAGATGACTGCTCATATTTTCATGAATTCAATAACTCTAATATGAGCTGGGATACTGCTAGAAAAATTATAGATTATACCATAAATCATAGTGGAAATGATTTATTTATTGGATTCTATGGCGGTGAACCTTTATTAAAATTTGAGTTAATAAAGCAATGTATTGAGTATTGTGAAAAGCTTAACACTACCAAAAACTTTCATTACTCTATTACATCTAATTTAACACTTGTAACAAAAGAAATTGCAGATTTTTTCTCTTCTTTGAAAAATATAAATATTTTATGCAGTATTGATGGTCCAAAAATTTATCATGATCAATATCGTAATTATCTTAATAAAAAAGGGAGTTTTGAAGATACAATAGCCGGATTAAAATATTTGATTTCTTCCTTCAAAGAAAGAGCAAAAGATGTCATATCAATTAATAGTGTCATCACTCCTCCTTATGATCAAGATAAATTATCTACAATAAAAAATTTCTTTGAAAGTGAAGAATTATTCCCTCCTGGAATAAAATTTAGATACTCATATGTAAGTTACGGGAGTTTAAAAAATAGTGGTATAGACACCAATTTTGATACAGAAATTTCTACAGAAGAATTCTATTCTCAAAATTTTAATAGTACTGATCCTATAAAATATTGGGCTGTAAATCAACTATGCAAATGCGACAATATAAGATATGAAAAAAGTATAGAAGCTTTTAGTCTTATAAAAATGCAAAATAGACCAATTTCTGATTTACCAATAAAATTTTTAAGTCGAAACGGATGTTGTGATCCTGGTTATGGTAGACTTTATGTTACTTCAGATGGAAAATTTAAAGTATGTGAAAAAATAGGCGATTCGCCTAATTTCGGGGATATTAAAAACGGTTTGTGTGAACAATGTATACAAAGCAAATTTATAAATGAATATGATTATTATTCATTAAAAGAATGTAATGAGTGTTGGGCAGTACATTTATGTGATGTTTGTTATTCTACATGCTATGATAAAAATGGGATAAACGTTGAAAGAAAACATAAAACATGTCAGTACGCTCGCTCTAATGCAAAAAATAGTTTAATTGAATATTATCAAATCTTAGAAACTAAGCCAGATTTACTTGACGAAATGAATTATTCTTTGATTAATGAATTTGATGAGTAAAACATTATTACATTCAACATGCTATGTAATTTTCAAAAACAATGTATTTTGAAAAATGCATAAATTAATTAAAAAAAGATATTAACTATCTTTTTTGGAAAGGAGAGCAAGTGTGAAAAA
>BAHP02000082.1 GCA_000508865.1 Clostridiales bacterium VE202-01 | reverse complement strand
CTTTCTGCTTTTTCAATCAACGTATTTAATCCATCAATATCAGCAGGAACATCAGCACGATGTAACTTAATTTCTGATGCACTACCATTATTGTTTACAGCTTTAACATAAACAAGACGAATAAACTTAGTTGTAACGCTATCAAATTCAATTACTTTAGTGCTAGAATCAGAACTTAATGTTCCGGTTTTGATTGTATTCCAACTTTCACCATCGTCACTAATTTCAATACGATACTCAGTTACATTACCATTAGAACCAGTTTGACGAGGTGTATAACTCAAACCATTGATTGCTGTTGGTTCATCAATTTCAAGAGCAAGCCAATGAGGCATCGTAGTAATTGTCCAGTCTGTATGCCACATTGTTCCAGTATTATTGTCTAATACATTACTTGGATCAGAACCATCACGTTGATAAGATGATGCCGTAGCTGTAAGTTTAGAATTATCAACATAATTTACATTAAGCTGTACTTTTAATTCTAGATTTGCTAGTGTATTAGCTAATTGAGTTGCATAACCATCAACTGTTTCTTGCATTGAAGCTGGAAGATCGCGACGGATACTATTAATTACGTTTTGTAAACGAGCTACAGATTCTTCACTAAATGCTGATAAATCATCTAATATTAAATCTAAATATTTATTTACACGACTGTAATCAGCTTTTGTATAATCAGTTGCTTCAATGATTGCATTGATTTGTGCTGTTAAATCTTCAATTTCTGTACTATCTGGATCATATACTTTAAATAATTCTTGAGCTTGTTCAACTAACGCTTGTAATATCGTGTTATCTTTTTCTTGCAATAGTGCATTAGCTGTTATTACAGCATAATCAAGATTCATTGTAGAATTAAATGTTTTATTTTCACCAATTCTAATATCATCTACATATCCAACAAAAGCATTTGTTTTACTTCCAATTCTTTCAAGTGGGAACATCGTTGTCGCAAGTAATGGTCTTCCTTCAATCTTCTCACCATCACCTAAAACATCAACTAATTTACCATTAACATAAAGTGATGCTACGTTATGTTCATTTTTAAATTCAAGCTCTACCCATTCATTTATAGGTAATTCATAATCAAATGAATAATCATGATTTTCTCTTGAGAATCCAACTTTTCCAGTATCTTTCTGAACAGCCTTGATTGTTCCATAACTACTTTCAAATAAGATTTGTTCTTCATTACTGTTTGATGTACGTTTAACTTTTACTCTTAAATCATTTCCTAATCCAGCTGTAGTAACTGGTGAAGTTACATAACTTTCATTACCACTTAATTTAAGAGCATTTCTTCCATCCACTGATACAATAGAAGCATTAGTTCCAGCTGTCAAATCACGATTATTTTCACTATTATCCACTAGTGAATCCATCGGATAATTTGCAATGATTCCTTCTTTACTATCAACATCATATCCAAAATTAGTTCTAGGAGCATCACCTATTGCAGCTCTAGCAACATTAGCTTCATTTAAAGATTTAGTTCCTTTACCCCATAATTTAGCTCCAAATAATGGAATAGCATTTTCTATACGATCATAAACATCATATTCACTAACACCATTTTCAAGATAATCTGTCATATCGTTCCATACTGCAAATGCCCCACCGATCATTTGTTTATCACCAGCAGGAATAGTCACTCCACTAATAGTATTGATATCTAAATTATAAAGTGTGCTATCATATAAATAATCATAGTAATAACCTGCATTAGGAACAACATAATAATTTCCATCATTACAATTGATCAAATCATAACCTTGTTCATACATTTCATCCATGTTGGCATAACCAAAGTTCCATAAGTTCATTTGTACGCCTTCACTTCTTACTGGAGTCGTTCCACGACATTGTGATAAACTTCCCCAAATACGTGCTGTACGTCCTGTCTCTTGAACAAATCCTAACATATCATCTGAGAATTTACGATATGCTTCTTTATCAGCGTTATATTCGTCAGCACCAACATGTACGATTGTCTGAGCATCGAACACTGGATCATCATCTGTCATATATTCACTAAAAATACTTTGAACAAAATCAAGACATTCATCATATTTATCACGTAATGCTAAATGATCATTATTTCTACCATTTGTTCCATGACGTAAATCAGGTCTTACTTTAGTAAGTGCTAATGAATGCGCTGGAGTATCGATTTCTGGTACAATATCCACTCCATAAGTTCTAGATTCTTTAATGAAATCTCTAAATTCATCTTTTGTGTAGAACATATCCGTACTAGTTAAATCAGCTTGATTTAATCCATTATTACCACCTGCTTTAACATCTGATTCTAATCTAAACGCAGAATAAGCACTCATTGGATCAGCGACGTTTTCTAGTCCAATCAAGTTATCATTTAAATGCACTTGGAAATCATTCATCTTATACCATGCCATTTGTTTAACAACTTGTTTTAAATAATCTAATGTAAAAGTTTTTCTACCTACATCTAAAATGAAACCACGAACTTTATATAACGGATAATCTCTTGTAATACCACAAGGAATATCATTTGTTTGTTTTAAACTTTGTAAAATAGTTCTAGTAGCCCAGTAAGCACCTGTTGTCGTTTCAGCTTCAACTTCAACATATTCACCAACAGACATTAAATATCCTTCATCTTGTAAACCTTTACTAGTATCATCTGTTAAAGCAAAATATAAATCTCCATTTTGGACATCTGCCTTGCTTCCTTTAACAACCTTTAATTCTTTACCGGTCATATCTTTATAATCAGCTACCAATGCATTAGCAACATCTTGTAATTCATCGCTAGCAATAATAACTCGGCTATTACTTGAAATCGTAAAACTTCCTGCTTCACCTTTCCATTCAGCCAACTCTGGCAAAATATTTGGCGCTTTATTATCACTATTTTCAACCTCATATTTACCAGGTACAGTTATTTTTACTTCTTTAAATTTGTAATCATTAGTATCATTATCTGTAACTTTAAATGAAACTTTTACTTCTTTATCAACTACTGGTTGATAAATCGTTAAATCATCATCAATCACCTGTTCAAAATCAGTACCATTGTACTCAACTTTATATCCTTCAATTTCAGGTAAATTAATTGATAACTTCTTATCCCCAGGATTAGGCGTATCTACAGTAATAGCATTTAATACTTCACCAATTGTTGGTTTAGTATCTGGATTACCACCATACACTTCCATTTCATAAATAGAAACTGTATTCCATGTAACTCCTCCATCTGGATCTGTAGATGTATGTGAATCAATCAATAAGCGTACATAACGAGCTTTATACACTTGATCTAATTCGATTTTTTCATCAATAGATGCTGGACGATCGTTGAAGTCTTTAACTGTTGTCCAATCATCTTCGCTCATTGGATCACTTAACTCTTCAGCAATCTGAAGTTTATAGCTAGTTGCTTTTCTATTTTCCCAGAAAATTTTTACGACATTAACATCTAATACCTCACCTAAATCAACATAGATCCAGTCTGGACCATTACCAATATCGCTTCCCCATCTTGAAGATCTTGATGTAGTATCACCATCAGTAGCATTTGCGGCTCTTACAGAGTTAGCTTCGATTGAACTAGCAACTGCTGTTTTATGCAAAGCAACATTTTCTGTTGGATCTTGATACTTTTCATCAGTATTTAATACTTTGAAGTCGCGACAAGAAACACTAGGATATCCCTTCATCTTTGTCACTTCAAGTTTAACATAACGTCCCTTAACGGCTTGAGCTAAAAGATCTTCAGAAGTTTTACTATTATTTTCAGTTCTAACAACAACTGCTGCTCCCCAATCATTTATATCATTCGATACATAAATATTGTATTCTTGAGCATAGACTGAACTACTTTCCCAAATCATTTGGAATTTATTCATTTCATATTCTTGTCCCAAATCAACATATGCCCATTGTACTGCATCTCTTTCTGCTGACCAGCGACTATCTTCGTCGGCATCAGTCAAATATGATGCTGGCATTGTACTATATTCAGCACTAGCAACAACAGGTTTATTCAAAGCAAGGTTGTTACTAATTTCTTCAGCTGACACATTGACACTTAAAGAAAACATACTTGTAAGACACAATACTAAAGCCATTAAACTTTTGCATATTTTATGCATAATTTTCATCGTTTCTTTCATCTCCTTTCATTGAAAAATGATTACATATACATCTCCCTTTTATTTTAAGAATTACTCAAATATTTGCTCGTTATAATTTTGTATATTTAAAATATTCTAAAAATAGTATCAAAGCCCCAAAATCTATGTAATCCCTTTCATTTAAATTATCCATTATTTATCGCAAAATTACAAGTTATTTTGTTTTCAAAAAATTTGTATATTAAAAAATAATCATGACTATTGCCATGATTATTTAATATGAATTTTTCGGTAAAACAACCTTAAAAGTTGTTCCTTGTCCTAACTTACTTGTAAGAGTAATACTTCCTTGATAATACTGAACAATATGTTTAACTATCGCTAAACCAAGACCAGTACCACCAGTCTCTTTATCACGTCCTTGATCACATCTAAAGAAACGTTCAAAAACACGCCCTTGATCTATTTTAGAAATTCCTCTTCCAGTATCACTTACTTCAATTACAATATTTCGTTCTTGATCATAAGATTTAATCGTAATCCTTCCATTTTGGACATTATATTTAATTGCATTAGTTATTAAGTTACTTAATAACTGATACATATGCTGATGATTTGAAATATAAACTATATCAGAAATTTCTTTATTTACAATTAGATTCTTCTTATCTATTTCAACTTGCATTGTATCAATTATTTCATTTACTAATGGTTCAATATGAACTGGATGTTTAATTACATCAATATCCTTATTCTCTAATCGAGAAATCATTAAAATATCATTGATCAATGTTGACATATTATTAACTTCATCATGAATTTTATCTAATGCTCTTTTAGATGCTTCTTTATCATTAATAACACCTGTTTCTAATAATTCACTATATCCTCTAATCGATGTCATTGGTGTTTTTAACTCATGTGAAACGTTTGAAAAAAATTCCTGACGCATTTTTAAAGCATTGTGCTGTTCAGTAATATTAACAAATAATAATGTTACACCATAATCAACTTTTGCAATATAACAATTGTAAAACTGCTTTTCCTTTTCTATTTCAACTCTTTGCTGTTCTTCACCTAAATTATCTAAAATATCAATAATTTTAAAATCAAAAATAAAATCTTTGATTGAATTATTTAATTTAATGGTATTGTTGTATAATTCTTGAGCTTTACGATTAACCATCAGCACATTTAAATCACTATCTAATAAAATAAAGCCTTCCTTCATTTGATTTAAAATACCATTAATTTTAATCTGTTCATCTTTCAATTTTTTCATAGTAGCATGAATAGTCGATGCCTGTTCTTCAAGTTTAGAAGCAATAATATTAAATTCATCATACTTATAATCATCGAATACCAATTCGCGATAATCTTTCATTTTCGTGATTTGGGTATTGATATCTTGAATCGGTGCTGTTAATGTATCAGAAAAACGCTTTGATAATACCATCGCAACAATCAAAGAAATACCAGCTCCAATTCCTAAAGGTTTTATTAAAGTTGGTAAATTATCAAAAATTCCATCATATGGAAGCGATAAGCGAACGATTCTTCCATTATTATACAAAGCTACATATAACATATTACGCCCCACCGTACTTGAATATCTAGTAGCATAGCCAACCCCATCACTCAAAGCTTGTTTTACCTCTTCACGACTTTTATGGTTTTCTAAAATACCATCTTCACCACTATCAGCGAGTACATTTCCATCAACATCAATAACAGTTAATCGCGTATGATCATTATATGCAAGAGGATTTAAAGCATCTACCTGCTCTTTTATATCTTGATTATCATCTAACTGATAATCAACTAATTTAACAGCATAAAGCATATCCTGTTTCGTATTTTCTAACATTTGATTTGATAATATGACCATTGATATGCTGGTAGATAATATTAAAGTTACAAGTAATATTGTTAAAAAATAGCGAAAGATCGTTTTATTCACTACTATCACCTTCTTCGTAAAAACGATATCCAACACTGCGAACAGTCCTAATATATTTATGACCATCATCTTTTAATTTACTGCGTAAAGCACGAATATGAACATCTAACGCTCTAGATTCTCCAACAAAATCATAACCCCAAATCTCATTTAATAACTCTTCACGTTCTACAACTCGATGCTTATTGTCCATTAAGTATACTAATAATTGATATTCTTTATTAGTTAACTCTATTTTTTGATCATCTAATTTAACGATTCGCGTCTGTTTATCAACAATAAGATGTTTAGTCTTAATAATATCACTTGTGACATGGCGTCTAAGTAAAGAACGAACTCGTGCTTGTAGTTCAAGAATTCCAAATGGTTTTGTCATATAATCATCCGATCCACTATCTAAACCATTTACTTTATCTATTTCACGATCTTTAGCACTTAAAATTAATATTGGTAATTCATTATTAGTTTCTCTAATTTTTTTTATTGCCTCTATTCCACTCATCTTTGGCAACATTAAATCAAAAATAGCCAGTGAAGGTGTCTCTTTAGAAAGCATATCTAAGGCATCAATTGCATTATTGAATTGAACAACTTCATAACCATTGCTCACTAAAGCCAAATTTATTATCTCACGGATATTTTCATCATCCTCAACTACAAATATACGTTCGCCCATTACTAGTCCTCCTTAAATTAAACGATAATTATCAACCGTTCCAGTTTGATTAAATTCGATCCATTCACAAATATTTACTGCATGATCGCCGATTCTTTCAAAATATTTTGCAATCATCAAAAAGTTGATGACAAGATCAATATTTTCTTTATCTTCATTTACTATTTGCACTAATTCTACCTTAACATCTTCAAATAGTCCATCCATTTGACTTTCTAATTCCTTAATTTTTGCAGCTTTTTTCAAATCATGTTCATGAAATGCTTCAATCGATCCTTTAACCATATCTCTTGCTAGACATGCCATATTAGGAATATGTTCAACCATTTTATAAGGACATTTAACATCAGTTTCCAATAAGATTTCTGCAATATCAGCACTTTGATCACCAATTCTTTCCAAATCAGTAACTACCTTTAAAGCTGTCGAAACATTTCTTAAATCACTAGCAATTGGCTGCTGTTTCAAAATTAAAGATAAGCAGCGTGCTTCGATCGTCCTTTCCATATCATTAATAACTTTATCACCAGATAAGATATCGCGACATAATTCACGATCACCACTTTTAAAGGCTGTAATGCAATTTTCAATTGCCAAAACAACCAAATGACACATTTTATCTAAATCAACATGTAATTTATTTAAATCTTTTTCAAAATTACTTCTTAACATTTTTTTTCTCCTATCCAAATCTACCTGTAATATAATCTTCCGTACGTTTATCTTTAGGCATTGCAAAAACATCTTTAGTCTCACCATATTCAACCATTTCTCCAACAAGGAAAAAAGCTGTATAGTCAGCAATTCGACTAGCCTGCTGCATATTATGAGTAACGATTGCAATCGTATAATCTTTTTTTAATTCTAACAGCAATTCTTCTATTTTTAATGTCGAAATAGGATCTAGAGCACTCGTTGGCTCATCTAATAAAATTACTTCTGGTTCTACCGCTAAAGCTCTAGCAATACATAATCGCTGCTGCTGTCCTCCAGATAAGCCCAAAGCACTAGTGTGTAAACGATCTTTTACTTCATCATATAAAGCTGCTGCCTCTAATGATTTTTTCACGATTTTATCTAATTCTTTTTTCCCTTTTATCCCATGAATTCGTGGTCCATAAGCAACATTATCATATATACTCATCGGAAAAGGATTAGGCTGTTGAAAAACCATTCCTACTTTCTTTCTTAAGATCGTTGTATCAACCCGACTATCATAAATATCTTCTCCATCTAATTTTACATCACCTGTGATCTTGATCCCTTTAACATAGTCATTCATACGATTCAACGTTTTTAAAAATGTTGATTTCCCACATCCCGAAGGACCAATAAAGGCTGTAATTTTATTTGTCTTAATATCCAGATTAACATTTTTTAAGGCATGTTTTTCACCATAATATAAGTCCAGATTTTTTGCTTCAATTTTATTTTCCATTCTATTTCACCTTATTTACATCAAATTTATTCGAAATTAATTTTGCTAAAAAATTTAATAATAAAACAATGACAATTAATACGAGAGCAATTACAAAAGCAGTTTCATAATTGGCTTTTGCCATCTCTAAGTACAATTGAATCGTAAGTGTAGCCCCAGAACTTGTTAAATGAGTAAAAATATTTTTAGGTAACACACTTACTGATCCTGCTGTAAATAATAACGCTGCTGATTCTGCAACAATACGACCCATTCCTAAAATTACCCCAGTTAAAATTCCCGGCATAGCACTTGGTAATAAAACTGTCCTGATCATGTACCATTTAGTTGCCCCAATTCCCAGTGCGGCTTCACGATAACTCTTCGGTACTGCCTCTAAAGCTACTTGAGTGTTTCTAGAAATAATTGGTAAGATCATAATTGCAAGTGTAAATGAACCTGTTAAAATTGAAAATTTCAATTTTAACAAATTTCCAAAAAACAACATCCCAAACAACCCATAAATAATAGAAGGAATTCCCGCCAATACTTCGGTTGTAAAAGATATAACATTTACAAATTTCTTGTTTTTTGCATACTCATTTAAATATATTGCTCCGCCTATCCCAATTGGACATGCAAATAATAATGTAACAACAATAATATATAAAGTATTAATAATATTTGGTAAAATTCCAATCGTACCTTTTAAGATACTAGTAGAATTAACTAAGTAAGAGAAATTAAAATGTGGAATACCTCGATATAGGATATAACCAATACAAACAACTAAAATCAGCACTGACAAAGCACTACAAAATTGAATTAAAAAATTTAAAACTTTATCACTAACCCGATTTTTTCTGTCAAAAATACTAAGATTATTCATGCTGATCTCCTTTCTTAATAATAAATGTTAAAATCAAATTAATAATCATAATAAAGATAAATAAAACTAATCCGATTGTAAAAAGTACTTCTCGATGAGTTCCTGATGCATACCCCATTTCAGATACAATTCCAGTTGTTAAAAAACGTACTGAATTAAATGGTAAAGGCACATTCACCGAGTTTCCCGCAACTAGTAAAATTGCCATTGCTTCACCAATAGCCCGACCTACCCCTAAAACAATAGCTGACATGATTCCTGATTTAGCACTAGGCAACACTACTTTAAAAATCGTTTGAATTTGACTTGCTCCAAGTGCTAATGAACTTTTACGATAATCATCAGGTACGGTATTTAATGCTGTTTCCGTAATATTGATCAAAGTTGGTAAAATCATGATCGTTAAAACCAAAATTGCTGAAATTAAATTAGCTCCACCAGTAAACTGATGTGTTTTTGAACCTGCAAAAATCATTAATTCTAATTTATACATAAACGGACAAATCAATAAGATTCCTAACAAGCCATAAACTACTGATGGGATCCCTGCAAGCAGTTCAATTGCAGATTTAACAATTTTTCTAACTTTTGGATTTGCTAATTCTGCTAGATTAATAGCAGTAAACAATCCAATTGGGACCCCGATACAAATTGCTAAAAAGACACCAACAATTGATGTAAGTATAATTAAAAGAATTCCATATTGCGGATCAGCAGCCGTTGGTGCCCATACGCTACCAAACAAGATTCCTGTCAATCCTTCTTTAAATATTGCTGGCGTACCAGAAATAATCATATATCCTGTAATAGAAACTACTGCAATGATAGACATAATAGCACAGCCACGAAATATAATCGCGGCTGTTTTTTCCACCAAAGATTTTGTTTTTCTATTACTAATAATAGATAACATATCTTTTTTCATAACAAACTCCTATTTTGGACTTACTAAACCTACGGCCTTAAGAACTTCTTGTCCTTTTTCGCTTTCAATAAATTTGAACACTGCTTGCACTTTTTCACTTTGTTCACTAATTTTACCTTTAGTTGCCATTACGAATGGTCTTTGTAAAGTATAGCTTCCATCCTTAACTGTTTCTTCACTAGCTTCGACATCATCTAATTTTAAAGCTTTAACACTATCAGTAATATTATCTAAAGAAACATAACCAATAGCCCCTTTAGTTTCACCTACTTTAGCAACAACAGCACCAGTTTCATTTAATTCTTGAGCATATTTACATGCATCTTCAATTCCTAAAATTTCTTCAAATGCCCCACGAGTTCCAGAACCTGCTTCACGCCCCATCACAACTATTGCTTGATCATCACCACCTAATTGTGACCAATTAGTAATTTCACCTGTATAAATCTTTTTCAATTGATCTGTAGTTACATTATCAACTTTATTGCTTGGATGCGTAATAACTGCAATACCATCAATTGCAACAATATTTTCTTCTAATCCTTTAGCCTTTTCTTCATCGCTTAAAGCTCTTGATGAATCTCCGATATCAGCAGTTCCTGCTAAAACCGCTTCAATTCCAGCACCTGAACCAGTAAATTGTGGTTCTAATGTTAAGTTTGGGTAATCTTCTACGATTGCTTCTTTTAATGCATTAACAAATTTTTCCATTGAAGTAGAACCATTCAAACTTACATTTCCACTTACTTCATTACTTCCTTCACCTGCATCATCTGATCCACCACAGGCAGTTAAACCTAAGCATAATACTAATGTTAATAAAATTCCTAATACTTTTTTCATATTCTTTTAATCCCTTTCTTCTTACTATCTTAAGACACCTATATAATAAGAGAATTGTATCTGATGATATATCAATAAATTGTATTTATTATGTTAAGTTTATGTAAAGAAAAACAAGATCCTTACTCAGAATCTTGTTCATACATTCTTAACATTAAATTTAATCTCTTTTTGATAATTTCTTTTAAATCTAGTGGCAATAATACTTGGACATTCGTCTGTAACATCATCAGCCAGCCAATCAGACCATCTGATAATGCAACATTTTTTATGATTGCTTCTATTTTTCCATCATATCTTTTACTCACAAGTATTTCTTTTCCAAATTGATTAACAACTTCTTTTAAAATCCCCTGATTAAATCTTATTTTTAAATCTATTCGATTTTTACTAAGATACATATTAACATTTTTATCAATCTCTTTTAACATATCAAACTGTTCTTGGATATCTATATAATTACTATTATGATTTCTGACTAAACGGATTCGATCAACACGATAAACACTTAAACTATTTTCTCTTTTATTAAAATATCCAATCAAATAATAATTAGATCCTTTCAAAATTAATCTATAAGGTGAAACTACATACGTATCAAAGCTTTGATTACCATTAGTATGATAAACCTCTGAAAGCTCATCATCTATAACATCATAACTTATATATTTAAATGCAATATTTTTTCGCATGTTAATAGCTTTAATAATTGTTGTAAGGGTTAATAAAAGATCATAATCTAATACATTACTATGCTTGTCTTCAATATTTATTCTTTTAATTTGATTAGATGAACTTAATAACAATAACTTATCAACCATCTCTTTAGCTGATTTTTGATCTAAATTAGGGTTAAAAATGATACTATCTATTAATATTTGTAATTGACCATCATCAAAAAATGCATCTTCAATAATATATCCCTTACTTTTAATAGCTTTTATTAACTGCTTATTAGTTAGACACATATAAAAATCATTGATTCGATCAATCAAGCTATATATAGTTTTTACATTAAGGAACAATTCATACTGTTTTAAACACTCCTGAATTTCTTTTGCACTAATTATTCCTTTGCTTTCGTTAATAGTTTTATAAATGTAATACATTTTTTCACCCATAAGATCCTCCTATCCTGTTACAAGATTCAAAGGCATATGTTTCTTTTTAGAATATCTTAAATATAGACGAGGACTAAAATTATATAACGCTGGTAAAAAGCGCTCAAAGCTATGATCAATAGTAATATATTCTAAATGCAAATATGCTTTTTTATATTCCTTTTCTAATAACAAAATATAACTGGCTAAATAATGATAACGCTCAAAATCTAAGTTTAGACGATTAGCTAAAGCATCAATCAATGATTCTATTATTTTTTCATTAAAATTTACTAAATGTCTAATTAGACAATATGTTTCTACTGAAAAACCACCTTTATCGATAATATAATTTAATAAATTATATTTATATGTCAACAAAGGTTGATAGTGCGCATTTAATAAAATATTCATAAATATTAAATGATCCTCCATTTCATCAAAATCAACACTATCATCAATCAATCTTTTTATTTTACTAAAAATCAATAACTGTAAATCTTTTCTCTTATTAATTTTGTTTCTAATAATTCTCATATCAATACTGCTGTTAATAACATCATCAAGATCCTGTTTCCAATAACTTTCTCCAATTTTTAATAAATAACTTTTAACTGCGATGATATCTTTATCGATAACTTTTTCATAACTTTTTATTTTCATAATCAACCACTCCTTTTATCACTTATATTATAATAAATTTCAAAAATTCGTGATTCGAGTTACCCCTATTATAACACCGAAATTTCGGTGTTATAATCAAAAAGTTAAAAAAATTTATAAAAATTCCCTATTTTTTCTAATCATAAAATGAATTTTTCTTTCTATAAGCAAGCCAATCACTACCCAGCCAAAGACCATTAAAAATAAGCTGATACTCATTTTAGCAAGATTTAAAGTTTCATAAAATAATAATACCGCACTACTAAAACCGCCTATCATAATAATACAAATTAAGAGTCTTAACTTTGTAAAAGGAAAGCAGGAACGAATTACTGCTGCCATTGAAATAATTCCTAAAACCAAATACATTAATGTTACAGATTCTAAATCATTTAATTTAAAAATCGGTGTTAACAACATAATTAAAATAAAAATAATAATAATGCTTATTGCACTACTAAAAGCCTTACTTAATACCTTAGGTAAAAAACATCCCCTTATTTTTCTAATATCTGATTCAAAAATCGTCATAAATGAAGGCATTGCTTCAATCAAAAGATCAATTAAAGTAATTTGTAAAGGAATAAACGGAAACTCTTTATTACAAATCACACAAAGCAAAGACAATAAAATCGTATAAATAGTTTTAATGAAAAAAACACCTGCCACTCTCGTAACATTATTTACAACTTTTCTTCCTTCCAATAAAACATCAGGTAAACAAGTAAAATCAGATTTTAATAATACAACCTGAGAAATTTGTTTAGAAGCATCACTCCCATTAGCAATAGCAATCGAACAATCTGCTTCCTTTAATGCTAACAAATCATTTACACCATCTCCTGTCATAGCAACCTGATGCCCTGATTCTTTTAAAGCCTTGACGATCAATTTCTTTTGATTAGGTGTAACACGACCAAAAACAGTATAATATTGAACAATATTTTCTATTTCATCATCAGTAACTTTAGTCATATCGATTCCTTGTTGAAAATCTAAAACTCCAGCCTTTTTAGCGATTGCTGTAACTGTCTTAAGGTTATCCCCAGAAATTACTTTTATATTAATTCCTTCATGATGAAAATATTCTAAAGTTTCTTTAGTTTGATCTCTAATTGTATCTGATAAAACGATTATCATTAATGGCTTTAATTTAGGTAGTTTTGTTTCATTAATTTCCTTTGATGTATGTCCTACTCCAATAACCCGCATTCCTTGATCCATAAAAGTTTTTATTTCTTCTGGCAATTCATCTTGAATTATCTTTTCTACCGCTCCAACAACAACTGTCCCAATTTCTTTAAACTCTACAGCGCTCCATTTTCTCAATGAAGAAAAAGATATTTTATTTATACTTTCATACATATTATTTCTATTAAAATAATCATCTAAAGCTTGAAAAGTAGCATTATTATCATCACTCGCATTTAAATAAGAACCCATTAATTTTTCAATTTGACAATTTTTCAGTGAATCAAGTTTAAATACTTGTTCTACTTTCATCTTTCCATTCGTTATCGTACCAGTTTTATCCAAACATAAGACATCAACATGTGCCAAAGTTTCTAAAGAATATAGATCTTGAATCAAAACATCTTTCTTCGCTAACCTTGTTATTCCATTAGCTAATGATACACTTGTAAGTAATACCAAACCTTTAGGCAACATCCCTAATAATCCAGCCGCTGAAAAAACAACGGCATTAAATAAAGTATCTTGTCTTAAATATAATGCTTCTATAAATAAAATAATTCCTAATGGTATGATCATAAAAGTGGTAAGCTTAGTAATCTTTTTCATTGAATCTATTAATTCTGAATTAGTTTCTTTGACTTTTTGAGCCTCTTTAACAAGTGCTGTAGCATAGTTATTATCTCCGGTACTAATAACTTGGGCATAACATTTACCAGATACTACACTACTACCTGATAACAATTTTGATCCAGCTGTTTTATTTATTGGATCAACTTCTCCGGTAAGAAGTGACTCATTAGCTTCAATCATCCCTTCAACAACGATTGCATCATTGCATACTTGGTTTCCACTTTCTAAAACTAGAATGTCGTCCATTACAACTTTACTAATATCAATAGTTTGTACTTTACTGTCGCGAATTACTGTTATTAGTGGTTTAGTAAGTATTGATAATTGATCGACCTGCTTTTTAGCTTTAATCTCCTGAATAATACCAATTATTGCATTACATACGATAATTGCCATAAAAATAGTATTAGACCAAGCTTTAACCATTACTAAAGCAATAAAAATTAAAAAATTAAGTAAATTAAATAATGTCCAAATATTTTCTTTAAATATTTGATAGTATGTTTTAGAAGCAGATTTGCTAGTGCCATTAACCAATCCCTCATCAATTCTTTCTTGAACTTGTTTGCTGCTAAGACCTATCTGATAATTTTCCATTATTACATACCTCCAAATTTTTACATATTATAGTATAAATCTTTCTAGGATAATATTAACTTTACAAACACTTAACAATATTGTTAGCTATAATTTATACTGTAAACTTCTAAGTATGTAATCTTTTATTTTATAAACAAAAAGAATTAACAAAAATGTTAATTCCTATTTATTTAATTTATCTAAAAACTTCTTGATTCTTGAAGTTGCCTCTTTGATTTGTTCAATAGAATAAGCATAAGACACTCTAATAAACCCTTCTCCAGCTTCACCAAAAGCATTTCCAGGTACACATGCCACTAACTGATCTTTTAACAGCTCTTCGCAAAATTGCTCTGAAGTCATTCCTGTAGATTTAATACAAGGAAATACATAAAAAGCTCCTTGGGGTGTAAATGTATGCAATCCCATGTCATTGAATGCTTTAACAATATAATTACGTCTTAACATATAAGCCTGGCGCATCGCTTCGATTTCGTTATCACAATGACGCATTGCTTCAATAGCTCCATATTGTGCTCCGGTAGGTGCTGACATAATTACATATTGATGAATTTTGTTCATTGCTTTTGTTAAAACTTCATTAGCTAAAACATATCCTAAGCGCCATCCTGTCATAGCATATGCCTTTGAATAACCACTGACTAAAATAACTTGATCTTTGATTTCATCAAATGAAGCAATTGAACAGAATTTTTGTTCATAAGATAATTCAGCATAAATTTCATCAGTTATAACAATTATTTCATGTTTTTTAATAATTGGTACCAACTTAGCATAATCCTCTCTAGTCATAAAACCACCCGTTGGATTACTTGGATAATTTAATAAGATTGCTTTTGTTTTTGGTGTTATTGCAGCTTCTAAAAGTTCAGGTGTTAATTTAAACTCATTGTCTTCTTTAAGTTCAATATTAACGACCTTTCCACCAGCTAAGGCTACCCCAGGCGTATAAGCAACATAACTCGGTTGTAATAAAATTACTTCATCACCGGGATTGATCAATGCTCTAAAAGCTAGATCAATAGCTTCTGATCCCCCAACAGTAACAACACATTCTTTAGCATAATGATAGTCTAAATTAAATCTTCTTTTTTGATAACGACAAATTTCTTTTCTTAATTCAACTAAACCTTGGTTAGCTGTATAAAAAGTCTTCCCCTGTTCAATTGAATAAATTGCAGCTTCTCTGATTTTCCAAGGTGTATCAAAATCTGGTTCTCCTACCCCTAATGAAATAACCCCTTCCATTTCATTAGCTAAATCAAAGAATTTACGAATTCCACTTGGTGGAATTTTTTTTACTGTATCATTTAATACTTTATTAAAATCCATTATGGTGTTACCAATAATCTTTCTGCAGTTTCTTTATCGTCGTCATCAAAACTAATACCATTATTTTTATATTGCTTTAATACAAACATTGTTGCAGTACCAGTTACACCATCTAACGGTGCTAATTTAGAGGCAACAAAACGGGCTGCTTCTTGCATAGTATGTCCTTTAACAATCGCAACAAACTCAAAACTTCCACTTAATAAATACATCGTATCTACTTCAGGAAAAGCATAAATCTTTTTAGCAATACGATCATAACCATACTCTCTTTCAGGTGTAGCATTGATTTGAATCAATGCCATAACGTTATCTTTATTAGTACGATCCCAATTAATAATTGTGTGATAACCACAAATAACTTTATCCTTTTGCAACTGATCGATCGCTTTAACAACATTATCCTCACTTTCATTTAATGCCATGGCTAAATCTGTCACTTCCATTCGCGCATTATTATGAAGTAATGTCAATAATAAGTTTTCATCCATTTTTCTATCCTCCAATTTATTTTATTTATTATATAACATTTTATGTATAAGGTAAAGATTAAGCAGATATAGAATAATTTAAAAATCCAATGATATCGCTCACTTTATTTAATATTTGTGCTAAAATAAGATATAGGAGGTTCAAATATGCAAACATTTTATGTATCAAGTTATGGAAAAAATGATAATAAAGGAATATATATCGTTAATTTTAATGAAAATACAGAAGAATTTTCACTTGTACAACATATCATAACCAAAGATTATCCATTATATATGATCATTAAAAATAATATTTTATATATCGCCTATAAAAATGCTAGTCGTTCAAATACCGGCGGTGGACTGGGTAGTTTTTCTATTTATAAAGATGAATTGATCATTAATAACAATTATAACTCTAACGGTCGTTCTTATACCCATTTATGTATTAGCGATAATTCACGCTATCTTTTTGCAGCTAATTACCACGTCGGAGCTACCGCTTCATATTTATTAGAAAATTATTATATCAAAGAAAAAATCAGTGCTGTTCATCATACTGGTTTAGGTCCTGATTTACTTAAAAGACAAACAGGACCCCATTGTCATTATGTAGGAATTACACCAGATAAAGAATTTGTTTACGCAGTTGATTTAGGGGCTGATAAAATAATTATGTATACTTATCAAAACGGTAAATTAGAAGAAGCCTCAAATTATAACTTAAATATTGTTCCTGGTTCTGGTCCTCGACATATGATTTTTTCTCATGATGGACAATTTGCATATCTTGTCAATGAAATTTCTAATAACGTAATGGTTTTTAAATATCGTGATAAGTATTTTACATTAATTCAAGTAATCCATACTACACCTCATCATTTTCATGGCTTTTCTAGTGCTAGTGCAATTCGTTTGAGCAGCTCTGGTAAACATTTATTTGTTTCAAATCGTGGCCATGATAGTATTGTTTTATATCGAATTAATCAAGAAACCGGTAAATTAACACTATTATACATGGTTCATACAGGAAAAAATCCTCGAGATTTTAATATTATTAATGATAAATATCTAATCGTGGGCGCACAAGATGATAATGAAATCGAATTATTAACATTTAATGAAGAAAAAGAAGAATTAATACGAACAGCAAGTACCCTTACTATTCCAGCACCTATATGTATTGCAATTAAATAAAAACTTATATGTACAAGGAGGTACAATATGAATTATGAAATCAAAGGAGGAAATCTTCCTGTTGTCATTTGCCATCTAAAAAAAGGTGAATATATGCTCAGTGATAGTGGCGCAATGAGCTGGATGGATCCTGTAATGAAAATGGAAACAACAAGTGGCGGACTATCAAAAGCTTTTGGCAGAATGTTTAGCGGTGAGACTATTTTTCAAAATCAATATCAGGCTACTGAAGATGGAATGATAGCTTTTGCTTCATCTTTTCCAGGCAGTATAAAAGCCATTGAAGTAAATCCCGGCCATGAAATCATTGTACAAAAATCAGCATTTTTAGCTGGAAGTGAGAATATTGAAGTATCTGTATTCCTTAATAAAAAAATTTCTTCCGGTTTAATTGGTGGTGAAGGGTTCATTATGACAAAAATTAAAGGAACCGGCACAGTTTTTTTAGAAATTGATGGCTCAGCAATTGAATACGACCTATTACCTGGTCAACAGATGATCATTGACACAGGTTACTTGGCAATGATGGAAGCAACATGTACCATGGAAATCCAAAGTATAAAAGGTATCAAAAATAAATTACTAGGTGGTGAAGGTTTTTTTAACACCGTAATCACTGGTCCCGGTAAGATTATTTTACAAACTATGCCTATTAGTGCAGTAGCAATTAACTTAATCCCATTTCTACCTAACGGAAAATAATTATAATTTATTAATAATAATATTTGCAAAAATTGTAATAAAAAGTATATTATATATGTATATTTTAGTCATGTGTAATTAGATTAGCTAATTATACAAGGAGGTTTTCTATGATTAATAAAACATCAAGTATTGAATTTAAAAAATATGGCTCTACTTACGAAGATCATTTATCAGTTACAGACAACTTAATATGTAGAAAATTAAATACATCAGGAAGGGTTATTAGCCATATGTACTGTTTTTCATGTGCAGTATATATAGAACTTACTGAAGGAATCGCTTCTATTTTAATTGGTGATAGTTTAGATCCAGATAAATTAGAAACATTTGCTATTCATCGTTATTTAAAAATTGAAGCAAATAATTATTTCAATATTATCCCTTTATCACAAGAAATTGAAAGTTACTTAATTACTCCTTCAAACTACAATTTAAAAACTGAATTTTTAAATCCTCCATATGTTTATAAACCAATTGTATCTAAATTAAAAATTGAAGAAATTCTTGGTTATTATTATGTAATTAAAAGTCCCAATTATCGTTTTAAAGGCGAGGCCCATAAACATTACGAATTAACATATGTAGATCATGGTAGTCTCGATACAACAGTTGAAGGAACAACATATACATTAAATAATTATGATTTAATGCTATATGGACCAGAACAATTTCATACTCAACAAATCACAACTAACAAATCTTGTTCTTATTTAACTGTTATTTTTGATATGGAAATCATCGAAGATGATCTAATTCTCAATCGTATATTTCATTGTGATAATGAACTCCATAACATATTTAATAAATTTGTCAAAGCTAGTTCAAATTCATTACCATATTCTAAAACACTTATGCTTTGTTATTTACAAGAAATCATTATTTTATTGACCCAATATGATTTATCGATAGATCAAAAACATGTATCAACGGGATCAATGCAACATTTTCAAGATGAATTATTACATGAGATTTTAGATTACATGAACGAAATGATTACTGAACCTTTAACCATTGAAGAAATCTGTCATAAGTTTTCTATTTCACGTTCATCTTTACAAACTCTATTTAGAAGTAATTTAGAAGTTTCCCCTAAAAATTATATGGTCCAAATAAAATTGCAAAAAAGTAAAGAACTTATCCGTGAAAATAAATACACAATTAGTGAAATAGCATTTATGCTTGGTTTTAGCTCAATTCATTATTTTTCTAGAACATTTAAGCAGCATTTTAATCTTACACCAAGTGAATATGCTAAAAAAATATATAAATAAATTTATATACAGCTATAAAAAATACTTTTAAAGACACTAAACAAGGCTTACATCTGTAAGCCTTGTTTTATTATCTTTACTTATATCTTCTTTTTCTACTTTCATAGAATGCTAATGTTGCAAATGCTAATCCTGCAAGTGGATATAACATATTTGTCGTATCTCCAGTAGCTACACTTGCTGTTGTATCACCAGCTTTTACTGAATTA
>BAHP02000083.1 GCA_000508865.1 Clostridiales bacterium VE202-01 | reverse complement strand
TTATTTCAATTATTATTGATTATCATTGACTTATTGTATACAATCGTGTTAATATGTCATAAATTAGAAAAATGGAGGACCGCAGTATGTTATTAATAGGCAAGAATTCAACAATTATGGCTATAATTAGTTCCATTATTGCGCCTATTATAAAGATTATGGTTCTACTATTTAATAATGATGTAGGACCTTTATATAAGGTCCATTTTTATTATGAATAAGGGGGTATAGGATGAAAATCGGTATTATCGGGTTAGGAACTGTTGGTTATGGGGTCGTAGAGATTCTTACTAATGAAAAAGAACGTTTATCAAAAATTATCAATGAAGAAGTTACAATCAAATATGGTTGTGGATTAGAAGAAGTTGAATTACCAGAAGGAATAATCTATACGAAAGATTATAACGATATTATTAATGATAGTGAGATAGATGTTGTAGTAGAATTAATTGGTGGAACAACAATAGCTAAAACAATTATTCTAAACGCAATTAAAAATGGTAAGCACGTTGTTACAGCTAACAAGGCATTACTTGCCCATTATGGTAAAGAAATCTTTATAGCTGCTAAAGAAAACAATGTTCATATTTTTTATGAAGCCAGTGTTGGGGGCGGAATTCCTGTATTAGTTAGCCAAAAAGAAAGTTTAGTAGCTAACAATACTAAAGAAATTATTGGTATTTTAAATGGAACGACAAACTTTATCTTAACTTTAATGGAAAACGAAAACTTAGATTTTGATGAAGCCTTAACTATTGCAGATGGCTTGGGTTATGTCGAAGCAAACCCTGCTTTAGATTTAGATGGAATCGATGCTGCACATAAAATTTGTATTTTGGCTCAAAATGGATTTAAAAAATTTATTGATTTTGACAAGATTTCTGCTACTGGTATTCGTGATGTTACAAAAACAGATATGGATTATGCAAAAAAAATTAGGGTATCGTTTTAAAATGATTGCTCAAGCAAAAGAAGTCAATGATGGTATCGGAATCGATGTAGCCGCAACATTGATTAGTAAAAAAGAACTAGTCGCAAATGTTATGGATGCATATAATGTAATAGAGATTGATAACGATTATGTTGAAAACGTAATTTATTATGGTAAAGGCGCTGGTAGATATGTTACTGCTTCAGCAGTAGTTAGTGATATTATCAAAACTACCCAGGCAGAAAGATGGATCATGATTATGAAGACTGTCCTAATGTCTATCCTATTACTAAATCTAAATATTATCTTCGAGCAAACAAACCATTAGATGTTGATTACGAGATGTATTTTACAGAAAAACATGATCATATTTATATTACTCATGAAATTGAGTTAGCTGATTTAACAACCGTCTTAAACGATGAAGAATACACAATTTTTAAAGTGAGGGGATAAAATGAACATAATTGTCCAGAAATTTGGTGGGACTTCTACTCGTTCAAGAGAGTCACGTTCAATAATGTACAACAATATTATCCGTGAAATTAATAATGGTAATAAAGTTGTCGCAGTAGTTTCAGCTATGGGGCGCTATGATGATCCCTATGCTACCGATACTCTGTTATCAATCGTTAATACAAAACAATTAACAGACGAAGAAATCGATCGATTAACTAGTATTGGAGAAACAATATCTACTTTAGTATGTAAAAGTGAATTAGCATCATTAGGATATCGTGTTGCCACGATTACTAATGATGAATTAGGAATCGTGACTGATTCAACATTTAAAAATGCCACAATTAATAAAGTAGAGGGAAAAGATATTCTTGAAAAACTAAAATATGTAGATATTGTTTTTTGCCCAGGTTTTCAAGGACATTCTGTACATGGTAAAATTACAACTTTAGGACGTGGCGGGAGTGATTTATCTGCAGTAGCTATCGGAGTAGCCATTGATGCTCGAGAAGTAGAAATTTATAGTGATGTAAATGGTATATATACTGCTGATCCAAGATTAGTACCTGGTGCCATAAAATTAGATTGTATTAGTTATGCTGAAATGCTGGAACTAGCTAAAAACGGTGCTAAAGTTTTAAATCATCGCTGTGTTCAACTAGCTGCTAGTCACAATATTGCGATACACGCTCGTTCTTCATTTGAAGATACTAAAGGAACATATGTAATAGGAGATGACCGTATTATGAAAGAAAATTTAAATCAGCTAATTATTTCTGGGATCACGGGTTCACAAAATGAAGCCCGTATCACTTTAGTAAAAGTAGACGCAACAAACAATAGCGCTGGAAATCTTTTTGAAAAAATTGCTGATGCTGGTGTAAATGTTAATGTTTTCAACCAAGCTTTAGTCGGTGGAGGAAAAATGGATATTTCGCTAATAATCAGTGATGTTGATGTTCCTGCTGTTGTTGATATTATTAATGATTTAAAACCTCAATTAAATGCCAATCGAATTATTGTTCGTGGTAATATCGGTAAAGTATCTGTAATTGGTGTAGGAATTAAAAACAACCGCGGTATGTTCCAAAAAGCATACAATACTTTGAATAATAATGGTATTAATGTTGAGATGACATCTTGTTCAGAAATTAATATTTCTTGTTATATAGATCGTGATGATGTAAAAAGAGCACAAATATTATTACATGAAGCATTTTTAGGAAGGAAAGGTAAAATAAAATGAAAAAATATAAAGTTGCAATCGTAGGAGCTACTGGAGCTGTGGGAAGAGAAATGTTAAGATGTATTTTCCAATTTAATTTTCCATTTGAAAGTATTAAATTATTAGCTTCATCTCGAAGCGCTGGAAAAGTTATTGAATTTGAAGATCATAAATTTACAGTTGAAGAATTAACTGAAAACAGTTTTGAAAATGTTGAAGTAGCATTTTGGTCTGCTGGTGGCAGCATTTCTGAAAAATATATGCCATATGCAGTAAATGCTGGATGTATCAACATCGATAACACTAGCCATTTTAGAATGGATCCTGATGTACCTTTAGTAGTACCAGAAGTAAATGGTGAAGCTTTGAGAAATCACAAAGGAATCATCGCTAACCCTAACTGTACTACAATTCAAATGGTCAGTGCCTTAAATCGTTTAAATGAATATTTTGATATTGAAAGAATTATTGTTTCAACTTATCAAGCTGTATCTGGAGCTGGAGTTGCGGGAATGGAGGAATTATATCGTCAATCTCAAGAGGTTTTAGATGGTAAAGAACCAGTAGCAAAAACATTACCTTGTGCTGGAGATAAAAAACATTTCCCAATTGCTTTTAACTGTATTCCTCAAGTAGATAAATTTGATTTAGATAATCATTTTTCTAAAGAAGAGATGAAAATGGTTAATGAAACTAAAAAAATCTTTAATAAAGATATTAAAGTTAATGCTACATGTGTTCGCGTTCCTGTTCTTCGTGGACATTCTGAATCAGTATATATTGAAACAAAGAAACCAATCGATATTGACAAAGTATTTGAATTACTAAGTAATTCTACTGGTGTAGAACTATATGATGATATTGAAAATCAAGTTTACCCAATGGCAAATTTATTTGTCGGTGACCAATTAGTTCATGTAGGGAGAGTTCGTAAAGATTTAGATAATCCAAACGCCTTAAGTTTATGGGTAGTTGCTGATCAATTAATGAAAGGTGCTGCTTATAACTCTGTAGATATCGGTTTAAAAATGATTGAAATGGGGTTACTGTAATTTAATATTCTAGCATTAATCTAATATACTTTTTAATCATAATCTTGTCTCTGTCATAAAGCATCCATTACGGATGCTTTTTTATGATCTTGCTTAATTCATTTTTTATTTCTACAGCTTTTTTATATCTTTATCCTTTTAGTTTCTATAGTATTATTTCATCATATCATAAAATATTTTTATATAAATATTACCGTTTAATCTTAATATCGACCGTTTAATACAAAATTTGTAATAATCCATTATTTTAATGCTATAATCAATATATAAAAATAAAGTGGAACCAACAGCAATAACTTGATAAGCTAGATACACTCACTTATAATAATCAAGCCTAAATAAGATATATTTTAAATAACTACTATAATTTTAAAATAGATAATATGATCACATAAATCTACCCTTTCAACAGCGCTCAATTAAGAGCGCTTCTTTAATTCAAAGCTTTTCTAATATCTATAGCTTTTAATAATATTTACAATCTTAAAATTATATTCTTTTTTTAAACTTTGTAATTTTTTTAGAATTATTTTTAATCTTTCACCCGTTTTCTTTTAGATTAACTGTCTATACTAAATGCGAGGTGAAAAAATGGAAATAATTAAAGAAAATAAAAAATTAATTTATCGACTTCTTTTAGCAACATTCATCATGGCTGGTTTTTGTCTAATACTATACAAACCTTTTGTATATCTCTTAAATAATCCCGAACATTTAAAAGCACAATTAGATCAATTTGGTAACTGGGGCAAATTATTTCTAATTTTAATTATGGCAGTGCAAGTTGTATTTGTCTTTTTACCAGGTGAAATTATTGAAGTTGCTTCAGGCTTTTGTTATGGTGAAATTCAAGGTCTAGTAATTTGCTTACTAGGGGCAATGATTGGAACAGTTATAATATACTGGTTTGTTGAAAAATATGGTATCAGATTTATTAATAAATTTTTCAATCAAGAAAAGCTGCATGAAATATCATTTTTAAAAGGTAAAAAAAATTTAGAACTCATTCTTTTTATTATTTTTTTTATTCCTGGTACACCAAAAGATATTCTTACATATTTTGCACCTCTTACAAGAATTAAATTATCTAGCTTTTTGTTAATTACAACTGTAGCAAGAATTCCTTCAATTATAACAAGTACTATTGGCGGTCACAGTTTGTCAGAACAAAATTACCCCTTTACTATTGCAGTATTTATAATTACCGGTATCATATCGATCGTTGGTCTGTTTGCTTATAAATGGTATATAAATAAACAGCAAAAAAATCTTTAGAAAATCTTTTGATTTCATTTCTGTTATTCTTAGATATAGTAGCTTATAATAGTTATGAAAGAAGGTAGAAATATGAATCAAGATAATATTTTAATTGTAGAAGATGAAATAGAAATCGCTAGAGCAATCGAAATATATTTAAAATCTCAAGGATATCATGTATACATTGCTAATAATGGAGAAGCTGGTTTAGAAATAATAGAACAGCATGATATCCATTTAGCAATCGTTGATGTAATGATGCCTATTATGAATGGCATCGAAATGACATTAAAAGTTCGTGAAAAATATGACTTTCCAATCATTTTCTTATCTGCTAAATCAGAAGATATTGATAAAATCACAGGTTTGAATATTGGTGGTGATGATTATGTAACAAAACCATTTGTACCAATGGAACTTTTAGCCCGAGTATCCTCTCAACTTAGAAGATACCATAAATATTTAAATATGTTAGATAAAAAACAAGATGAAAGCAATAAATATGTAGTTGGTGGATTAGAACTTGATCTAGATACTAAAGAAGTAACGGTTGATGGTAAAATAATTAAAGTTACTCCAATCGAATTAAAAATTCTGGAATTATTAATGAAAAAACCCGGTCGCGTTTTTTCAAGTGAACAAATATATGAAAACGTCTGGCAGGAAGCCGCCATTAATACTGAAACAGTTATGGTTCATATTAGAAATTTACGTGAAAAGATTGAAATCAATCCAAGTAATCCACAATATTTAAAAGTGGTCTGGGGTGTTGGTTATAAAATTGAAAAACAGTAGGTGATATGATGAATACAAAAAAAATAATCTTTTCAATTATAGCAGTCTTAATATTATTAACTAGTAGTGTTGGTATTTATTTTAGTTATGATTTTATTGAAACTGATAATCAAAAAAACATTGATTTTTCTAAAAATCAAATTCTTTATGATATTTTAGATACTATTTATCCTGTCAGTTTCCAATTGGATAATATTGGAAAAAAGAAGGAATTCCTAAATATATTACCGCAAATAGTGAAGCTAGTAATGAATTTTATCAAAACAGTATTCTATATAATCGCGAAATCATGTCTGATAAAAAAAATATAAAATATTATGCCGAAGGAAACAATAACTCTTTAAGCAACACTAATAATGATATCAAAAACATTTATGATAATGATGCTTTAAAAGAAAAATATCAGTGGTATTTAAAAATTAATTTTGATGAAAATGGACAATTAAGCTATGATTCCCTAGGCTGTTCAACATCGGCAAATCAAAATTATGAGTTGATTTGGAATAACTATAAACAAGCATACTTTCAATATTTAGAAGCATATGATGAAAATGTCGTTTTGCACAATCCCACAAATTTTACTATCTATCTTGCTGTACCGTATAAACTTAGTAGCGATTCAATTGATACGATTGCATGGTATGCAACAGGAAATTCATTAGCTGCTAATGTTGAAAATATCACTCCCTTTGTAATTATTGCTATAATTGTAGTAAGTTTATTTATTCTTTTTTATCCTTATGAAATAGTTAAAGAAATAAATATATTTTCATCTTTAGCTAAAATCAAATTAGAAATTTTACTTTGCATTTTGAGTGTTTTATTTGCTGGTGTTATTGCTATTATTTATGCTTTAATTATCGATACTTTAAATGGTTATTACATTTCAAAATTATCTTCAGTAGGTTTTGGAGAATATAGTGAAATTATTTTAAGTACAATGAATATTGGAACCTGGATAATTTTCTTATTTCTTTGCATGTTTACTGTTTATTATATAAAATCGATTTTTAAAGAAGGAATAATATCATTTTTAAAAAACAACATGCTTTGCTGCTGGATAATTAGAACATTAAAAAAAATATTCAACAAAATAATTAGTTTTGATTTCAATGACAATATAAATAAAATTGTTCTAAAAATAGTTATTGTAAATGGTTTAATAATTTCTATTATTTGTTGTTTCTTTATTTTTGGTGTATTTTTCACTTTAATTTACTCTATAATTTTATTTATTATTTTAAAAAATAAGTTTGAAGCTATTAAACAAGATTATCAAATATTATTAAATTCTGTACAGCGATTATCTAATGGTGATTTTGATGTTGAAATCAATCAAGATCTTGGTTTATTTAATCCTTTAAAAACTGAATTCACAAATATAAAGGACGGTTTTGAAAAAGCAGTTAATGAAGAAGTAAAATCACAAAAAATGAAAACTGAACTGATTTCTAATGTTTCACACGATTTAAAAACACCTCTAACATCAATTATTACTTATATTGACTTATTAAAAGAAGAAAATCTTAATGATAATAAAAGAAATGAATACATTAATACACTTAATCGAAATGCTTTTAGATTAAAGAACTTAATTGATGACTTATTTGAAATTAGTAAAGCTAATAGTGGGAATATAAAATTAAATATTGTTGATGTTGATATCGTTGCTTTGATTCAACAAACAAAATTTGAACTTACAGATAATTTTACAGGAAAAAACCTAATTTTTAAAACTGTATATCCTAAAGAAAAAATCATCTTAAAATTAGATAGTCAAAAAACTTATCGTATTTTTGAAAATCTGCTTATCAATATTAGTAAATATGCCCTTGAAAATACACGTGTTTATATTGAAGTAATCAATTATACTAATAAAGTAGAAATCATTTTTAAAAATATTTCTTCTGATGAAATCAAAATAAGTGCTAATGAATTAGTAGGACGTTTTGTTCAAGGGGATAAATCTAGAAATACTAGTGGTAGCGGTCTAGGTTTAGCAATCGTAAAAAGCTTTACAGAATTACAAAATGGTATTTTCAAGATTGAAGTTGATGGTGATTTGTTTAAAGCAATCGTTGTTTTTAAAAAATAATTTATTTTAAATCTAAAAACTACCAAGACGGTAGTTTTTATTATTTAATCTTTTAAATTAAAAAAATAAACTAAACACAATAAATCTTTCAATCTTTTTGTAATAATCCTACTCCTAATGGATGCGGTCCCGTATGTACTCCAATCGTTGCGCCAATTTGACGAATTGAAACATCATCATTAAATGATGGACATATTTCTTTTATTGCTTCAATAAATTTTTCTTTAAATTTAACAGCCTCTTCTTTATCATAGCCAAAACCAATACAAAAACGATACTTATTTACATCATATTGATTATCTTTAAAGTAATCAACTATCTGTTCTATTATTTTTTGGATCGACTTTTTACGTCCACGAGTTAATCCATTACTAAATATTTCTCCATCTTTGAGTAAGATCAACGGCTTAATTCCCAATGCTCCTGCTGCAATACCAGATAACTTTCCAACACGTCCTCCATGTACCAAATAATCCATTCCACCAATCGTAAAAAAAATTCTTCCTGTTTCCTTGATCATATTTACATATTTAATAGTCTCTTCAAACGAAGCACCATTATTTTTCTTGACTACAGCTGCTTCAACGAGCATTCCTTGGAGTACCGTATTTACTGTTGCATCAATTATTTCAATTTTCATATTTGGATATTTATCTAATAACATATTTTTAGCATTCATTGCGGAATTATAAGAGCCGGAGAATTTTGTTGATATACAAATACAAATAATATCTTTGCCATCCTTTAAAATCGGTTCAAAAACATCCAAATAATCCTGAATAGAAGGCATTGATGTTTTAGGATAAACTTTAGGATTATCAACCATAAATTGGTAAAATTCTCTAATTCCTAATTCAATGATCTCTTTTTGATGATGAACACCATCTATCGATACATAAAAAGGCACAACTTCAATATCCAACTGTTTTACTAATTCAGGTGCTAAATCACATGAACCATCTGTTATGATTTTATACATTTAACTCGCTCCTTTTAATTTTTTACTAAATAACAAATCAACCATATTTTTATTAACCAGTAATCCTATATTCTTATTTTACTAGATTTTTATAAAAGAGTATACAATAAAATTTTTTGTACCAAAAAAGGAAGAATTAATTTTATTGATAATTAAAATCAATAACTTTAAAACTTCCTTATTTTTTACTGTTATCAGATTTATTCATCCGATATAATTTTAAATTATTTTAAACTTTTTTCTTTTCTACTTCCATATAAAGCTATTGTTGCAACTATAAGTCCTGCAAATGAGTAGATAAGATTTACATCATCGCCTGTAGCAACACTTGTTGTATCGCCTGTTTTTACAACTGATGTACTTTCTAACCCTTCGATTGCTTTTGTTAAAGTATCTTTAGCTTTATCCACTTCACTTTGCACTGCTTCAGGATCATTTGCTACTGTATTTGCTTTTTCTAGCGCTTCTTCTACTACTGCCCATGTCTTTGCACTATAATTTACTTTATTTAGCTCCATCGCTTTAGCTATCGTTCCTGTCAACAGTTCTTTATTTGGGATCAACCGTAAATCTAAATATGCTTTCAATAATCCATTATATGTATTGTCTACCTCATCTTGTGTTACATTTGGATCTTCTAATACTGCTTTAGCTTCGGCTACTGCTTCTATAAATTTTTCTGCACTGGCTTCTGTATAGCGTTCTATATCTATTCCACTTACTTTATCATATAATCCCTGTAATAATTCTTTTTCGGCTTTTAATCTTAAATTTAAATATGCTCTTACTAATTCATTATATGCATTATCTACTTCTTCTTGTGTTACATCTGGATCATCTAATACTGCTTTAGTGCTTTCCAACGCTTCTGTTAATCCTTCTAAACTTGCTGGGGTAAATTTACTCTTATCTAATTCTTCAATTGCATCATACAATTTTTGTAACCATGATTTATCCGCTCTAAAAATCAAGTTTTCAACTGCATCAATTAAATTATTGTATGCATCCATTACTTCTGCTTCTGTAGCATCTTCATTTGCCACTACTTCTTTTGCTGCTTCTAAAGCTTCCTGTAATCCTGCCCACGATCCTGTTATATAATCTTCTTCATTATATTCTTCTACTCTATTGACCAACTCTTCTAAGAATCCTTTATCGGCTTTCTTTGTTAAAGCATTGATTGCTTCTTGTAAATCATTGACTGCTGTTTCTACTTCAGCTTCTGTAGTATTTTCATTTGCCATTACTTCTTTAGCCGCTTCTAAAGCTTCCTCTAATACATTCCATGTACTTGGTGTATATTCTTCTTCATCATAGCCTTCTGCTTCTTTTATTAATGCTTCTAACGCAGTTTTATCTACCTCTTCTACTGGTTTGAATCTTAAATTCAAGAATGCTGTTACTAATTCGATATATACTTTATCGACTTCGCTTTGACTAGCTTTTTGATCTGCTAAAACATCCTGTGCTTTTTGTAATACC
>BAHP02000084.1 GCA_000508865.1 Clostridiales bacterium VE202-01 | reverse complement strand
TTTTCCGCCTTTTTCTACCAGTACAATCTGGATTGCTTCTAGACGATAACTATATCCTGCTGTTCCTGCTGATTCACCATTTTTGGCCCAATCTAACCAGCCAAATTCCTGGGCATGTACTCGATAATATATATCATAGTAATTAGCCATTTGACCGGTTAACTTTATCTCAATAGCTTCCATTCTTTTTGATTGTCCACTTGTTCCTGAGATTGCTCCATTACTTTGCCAGCTCTGCCAGCCGATATCTTGAATATGACTTCGATATTGAATACCTTCAATATTATTAGTAATATTTATTCTAATTGCTTCTAATCTCTTTGACTGCATTGTTGTTCCTGAAGTCGTACCATTACTTCGCAGATCCTGCCAGCCAATATCTTCAATATGAGTTTGATATGTTACAGATGGTTTAGAAACCGTTACTCTACAGCTTGCTGTTTTTCCATTGCTTGTTCTTACAGTAATTGTTGCCGTTCCAGCACTTTTTGCTGTAACTCTTCCTGCACTTACTGTTGCCACACTGCTGTTACTCGTTGTCCATGTTAGTGTTTTATTTGTAACATTTTCAGGAGTAATAGTGGCTATAAGATTTTCACTACTACTAACATAAAGATTTAAACTCGTTTTATTAAGTGATACGCTTACTGGTTCATTGCTTTGAACAAGTCTAAACATAACTGCTTCTATTTGTTCATTACCTGAAGTATCACCACTATTTTCTCCTTGATTAGTCCATTCTGTCCAACCAAGATTAGATAAATAAGTACGATATTGTAAAATATATCCTAAATTATTATCTGTTAAAACGACATTAATTGCTTGTAATGGTAATGATTCTCCTTCTGTTCCATTGATTGTTTCATCATTAACATCATTTCTCGTCACCCAGCCATTTACATTGTCATAAGTTTTTATAGTTAATTGATAATCACCTAAATTATCAATTCCGATTTTAAACGCTTCTAATGATAGCGATTCTCCAATCGTTCCTGCAATCTGACTATCTCCAACATAATCCAGCCAGCCTTTTTCACTAACATGTGCTTGATAATAAATTGATGGACTATAAACAATAGAACTATCTTTTACTAGTCTAAAGTCAATTGCTTGAATATTCTTTCCAACTGTTCCAGCATTATTTCCTTGATCAGTCCATGCCTGCCAGCCAATATCCGCACTATGAACTCGATATTGTAATTTATAACCTGCTTGATTATTCAAATTAAAATTAACTAATTGTAATGCTGAATTTGCATTTCCAATAACAGTAGAAGAAGTGATCTTATCATAATTCAGCCATGAACCATTGCTATATACTTGCCCTGATAATACTGCTGACTTAACTGCATTCTTTAAATTCATCTTGATTTGATATAAGTCTAATGAACGTCCTGTAGTCCCTGCTGTATTAGGTTCATTTACCTCATCTAACCAGCCAATATTTTGACTATTGGCTGAATAATATAAAGTTGGTTCATTATCGCCTTTACCTGTTGGTTGTCCTGTGGTATTTTCAGTATTTGTTACATTGCTTGATGAATCACTACCTGTACATACTATTGTTACACTTGATTTTGGAATATATCCATAATCTTTATCAAAATCATATTCTGATTGACTTGGATTTTGAATTATTCCTGTACGATCACTATTAACTGCTCCATCAGATTGAATTTTGTAATAGTTATTTTTATCTCCATTTTTTAAAACAATAAATGGATAATTTGAAGGAGCATAGCTACTATACGTACTTTTAGAACTCACAGGATATGTAGAGTATAATGTTTTTGAACCACTGCTTGCATCACTTTTTATGTTAATAATAGAATGATTATTATTTAATGTATCTTTTATTGCAATCGTATATTTTGATGCATCTTTTGATCCTAAATACTCATCAATTCGCCAACAAATAGCAGCTCCTTTTTCTCCCCAATATGGATCTGAAGCATATTTAACATTTAAACCACTTGCTTTATCACCTAAATTAGCTCCATAATAACGGCTATCAGTTACAGGATCTAAATAACCTTTAGATATAAACATTGCGGAATGATAATATACACTATATTCAACAGAAGAATAGCCATTTGCACTTCCGTTTGGGTCGCTGTCATATGCAGCGTGACCAAATAAATTATTCTTTTGATCTGCAATATTACTACAACCCCATGCACTTTCATTTGCGGCTACTGCCAACATTAATAATGCATTTGTTCCATATTCATTTTGATTCGAAATAAAACATTCTCCTAAATTTCTTAATTTCGAAGTTCTTCCATATGAATTTTCAGATGCACCAACTAATGCTGATATAGCCTTATTCAATTCATCTGCACTATATGTAGTTATACTACGGTGGGATAAATATTGATAATAATTATAATATGGTGAAGAACTATTAACCGCATTTGTTCTTCTGTTATTTCGATAATCATCTAACATTTTAGCATAGCTTGCTGCTGTACTGCCTTCATAAAAATAATGACCATCATAACTATAATAATCATAGCCCTCTTTTAAATATGATGGTGCAGTTCCTGCATCCAATGACGAGCTATAGCCACTATTTGATAAATTTGTAGAAATTCCGTGATATAATTTACCATTTTTTACATAATACTTACTTAATGTATTAACTTTAGAATCAGTATAATTTAATACCTCTACTTTATTAACATCAACCCAGCCAATTACACCTGCCTGCATAAATTTAACTTTTGTAGGATTTGTTTCATTATCATATCCCAAAAAGGCTCCATCAGCAGCATAATAGCCATTTGTATAGCCTTCTCTGTTTGTTCCATCTTCATAATATGAAGTATTAGTACTAGCAGAGCTATAAATTCTAAAATTAACTACAGCTGTAGATGAGTTAGTAATTCTTTCAATACTACGACTTTGAACTTTTTTAGAGTTATTACTCTTAGGCATATTTTCTTCAACATCATCTAGCAAATATACATTACCATTCTCATCCATTGTAGTTACAACTTCATCATCTCTTAATGTATCACCAGCAACAAATTCTTCATCTTTTGTGCTTTCTTCAGCTGATACATTATTTAATGGCATCCTAATAGAAAAACTCATAGTTAAAACAACTAATGAGATAAATAATCTTTTTAATTTTCTGTTCATCATCAACCTCCTCTTATTATCCCAGTAAAATTATAGCATATTGACTCAAAATTACTAGTTAAACTATATGATTAACATAGTATGGGAAAAAATTTAAAATAAGGAAGTCTAAATGACTCCCTTAAAAATACTATTTTTCCACTAATTTTATCTCAATTGCCTCTAAACGTTTTGACAATCCTATTGTTCCTGCACTAGCACCGTTTTTAGCCCAGCCTAGCCATCCATAGTCTTCTACATGTGCTCGATAATAAATATCATATTTATTGGCCATTTCTCCAGTCAATCTTATTTGTATTGCTTCCAATCTCTTTGATTGTCCTACTGTTCCTGAGATTGCTCCATTACTTTGCCAGCTCTGCCAGCCGAT
>BAHP02000085.1 GCA_000508865.1 Clostridiales bacterium VE202-01 | reverse complement strand
GCTGGTCTTTTTTTAATTATTAATTAATCTTCAGGATAAGTAATAACAACTCTTGTTAAAACTCCTTTTTGATTCTCGGTAACCATTTCATATTTATAACCTTGATCATCACTATAATGTAAATGACCATCAGTATTTTGAGCAGGATCCCCTAGCATTTTAAATATATTTTTATGACTAGTAGTTTTACCATCCATTGCTAATTCTTCATCCTCATTGGTAATAAATACAATAGAATCTATACCATGATGATTTTCTTCTTCAGTAATAGTATCATAATCTAAAGTTATTTGTGTCACCTTACAATCAGCAACTGGTAAGTCCTCATCATTATCGTTTTTATAACGAATCCCAAACCATTGCCAATCATCTTCAGAATCATCTAAATAAACTTTTAAGAAAGCAACCATTGATGATACACCACCAGCATTTAAATCAGGGGCTTCATCAACTGTTTTACCTGTATCACCTAATTCTACTTTTGTTCCTATTTTTTCTAAATATCTAACATATTCACCAACAGTCTCTGGCAAACATACATTTTCTTCCTCAATAGTAAAATACTTGATTAATCCATTTGATTCAGTAAACGGTCTTTCTTCTTTGGTAACCTTGTTGTCAGTAGTATTTGTTTGATTATCATCAGTACCTACATTTGAATCATCCTCACTACAAGATGTCAAACCAAACATCATAATTAGTGCTAAACTCACACTTAATACTTTCTTTAGCATAGATTATCTCCTTATTTTTTTCATATACAAAAGTATTATAGATTCTTTTTCCGATTTTATCTACTATTTTTACAAAAAATATTCAAAAATTTATTAATTATTACTATCTTCTGCCTTTACATAAAATCTATTAATTAGTTTTGATATAGCTTTAGGCCAAAATCTTTGGAACATTACTAAGTCTTCCTTTGTTCTAATTCTTTCATTAATAATTTCCGTTGTCGTTGATTCTTCATGAACGCGATGTCCCATTAATGGTTTATTAACAAAAGTAAATTTACCCTTTTTTAAAGAAAGTTTTTCCCAGGCAGACCAATCAACATTACAAACAAAATCACATTTAAAAATATCTTCTGTTTTAATATTATCTTTTATAAAAGTAACTGCTGGACAACTAATAGCATTACCGAAGCGAAGCGATAATCGTTTTCCAAACTTAGTTGAAGCTAATTTTCTGCTTTTAAGAGGTGATAAAAGTATTCTTTTAATTTTCAAATTTGTATTTGTATATACTTTACCCTCTGTTCTAATTTCATAATAATCACTAAATACGATTAAAGAATCTTGATTCTTTTGATAAGCTTTAACAATTTCATCTGAATATTCATAATCATAAATATCATCCTGGTGAGCAACTGTTGTTAATTTTGTTTTACCACAAGAAATTGCAAAATCAAAATCATAGCCAATTCCTTGACCAGGATTTGGATTTACTAATATCTTTAAAGAATATTTATTAGCAATGTTTTTAATAAAATCATTAGGCGTAGATGTAGCTATAACAACTTTACTAGAATATTTTTGATTTAATACTGATTTAATACAATCTTCTAAATATTCTGATTCTTTATATGCTAATACAACAAATGTATGCATGCTTTCCCTCCTAAATATTATTAATGAAATTTACGATTTCATCAATAATTCCCTGTTTTTCTGTTTTATACTCTTTTGGTTCAAAAGTATGAGCTTGATTAACTACTTCGTCGAGTTTACTTAAATCATCACAAGGAATAATATAACCTTGTTTATTAAAACGCTCCATGATCTGTACCTGATGATCATTATTTTGTTCTTTATATTTACCTAATCTAGGTACAACGACCGTCCGTTTTTTTTGTTTTAGTGATGAAACAATTGCTCCAACCCCAGCATGAGTTATAACTAAATCGGCAATTTTGATTTGATGATTCAATTCCTCTTCACTGTAGTATTCTTGACAATTAATTCCTTGATATGTACCTTTTGTATATCCTAATTGCACATATACATCGTTTTCTTTAACAAATTTTGATTCCAAAATTGCATTTAATAAACGATCAAAGCGTTTATCCTGGGTTCCAAACATAACAAAAATTCTCATTATTTTAAACCTCCCCGATATTTAGCTTTTGGGTATAATTTCAACATGTCTTCCCACTGTACTAAAAATAAATCTGCTATTGGATATACTAACTTACCTGATAACGTTTTCGTTGTAATATTAGCAAAAGTTTCAATAAAAATCACTTTCTTACCAAACATTTTTGCAATATAACAAATTGGCACTGTTGTGTGGGCACCAGTAGCTATTACTAAATCTGGCTTAACTTTTAAATAAGCTTTAAAACTCTTAAAAATATTAATTGGAAAATTACATAAAAATTTAAATAAATGTTCTTTAGTTCCGGCAGGCATATACCAGGATCTCGATTTATTTGTCTTTTTATAATCTTGCATCATTTCATGATCTTCTGTAATTAAAAATGAATTATAGCGCTCCATCAATTCTTTTAACTCACATAGCTCACTAAAATGACCTCCTGCTGAAGATGTAAAAATAACTCGTGTTTTTAAATCATGGATATTAAAATTTTTAAATGCCTCTACCCATTGAGCTCTAACATTTTGATATGAAAACTGCTGAGCTTTTTTTATTGCATTTTCAGATATTTCTTTTGGCAATTGATTCAATATAGCGACTATCTTATTAGCCATGTCATCAATATTTCTATCTTTGACAATAAATCCATCTTTTTCATTATCAATTATATCTAGCGATCCTTTCGCACTATCAAATGATACACATGGTATCCCATAACTCATAGCCTCTAATAATACCAAACCAAAACTTTCATAATGAGACGTAGTAACAAACACATTAGTATCTTTCAATACTTTCTTTTTCTCTTCTCCTATGGTATTACCAAAAAAAGTCACTGCTTTACTTATTTTCAATTGATCAGCTAAAGCAACTAAATTATCTCTTTCTTCACCATCACCTAAAATATTAAGTTTTGCTTCAGGGACTTTTTTTAGTACTTTTTCAAAGACCCTTAGCATATCATCGTATCCTTTTTCTTTAGAAAGTCTACCCATCACAGTAACTTGTTTTGTATTTAAAGATGCTTTTTCGTCGGCAATTTCATCAATACATGGTGATAAGTATAGACATTGTGGTCCGGTTAAGTATTCCTTATAAAATTCATAGATTGATTTTGAAGGTGGTATAAATAGATCAAATTTTTTAACTGCTTTATATACTTTCTTGGCGTAATTGGGACTTCTATCGGGATGACAATGTTCCCAAGCAATCAACAATTTATTTTTTTGATATTTTGAAAAAGCTTTATTAAAAGCAAGCGTTGTTGAAACGATAATATCACCATCATTATCTTTAGCTGCCTGTTTTATTAAATTTCTTTTTTTCAATACCACTTTCAAAGCCTTAAAACCTTCTGTAATAATTTTTTTAATACTCTTATTTTTAAATGCAGATTTTAATTCTTCTTTATTCGGTTTTAAATCGTTAGAAAGATATGTAACTTTTACTCTTTCATCAATATAGAAAGAAGGTTTACACAATTCATAGACATTAACGATTTCGACATCATAGTCATCTACAAGCATATTTGCAAGAGAGCAAATAGCTTTTTCAATCCCACCCACTTTTAAATGTAATGATAAAATTGTTACTTTTTGTTTAGCACGATTGTGTTTATTAACAATTTTTTATTAGTTCTTAAATAAGCAAAATTACAAGCCCAGTTTGCAGTTCTTTTTAATCGTTTTAATTTATGTTTAGAATGTTTAAAACATACTTGATGATAATATATTTGTGAATCTTTTAAAATTCTCATTTTACGATAACGATTAATATTTTTATCAATCGTTACTGCATGATTATGAATAATGTTAACATTATTTAATACACATACTTTTAACCCCGCTTTTTTTGCTGTAGCACATAAAATATCTTCTTCATAATATAGAAATGTTCCTTCATCAAAAAAACCAATTTTATCAATTACCTCTTTTTTCATTCCAAAAAAACAACCTGAAACACAATCAACTGGTGAACTTACACCTATATAATGTCTTTTAGAATATTTGATTACATTTTTAAATAACCTATTTATTACAGGATAATTATCATAAATATCATAATTAACCGTTCTTTGTTTCCAGCCACGATTAATTTCACCGTGTTCACTGATCGTTGGTCCAAAAATTTGATACTCATTTAATGAATTCATATATGCTATAAAATCAATTAAATTACGTTTATCGACAATAATATCAGGATTGGCAATTATATAGTTATCATAATTATGTTCATATAAATATCTTAATCCAGCATTGTTACCAGCTGCATACCCTAAATTATTTTCTAAAGCAATTAATTTAATATTTTCTATTTTCTCTAATTGGCTTAAAGAATCATCTGTTGACCCATTATCAACTACTACAATTTGATTAACTACATCATAATTATTAATATCATTTACAAACTTAACTGTTTCCTCTGCATCATTATAATTTAAAACAACTATACCAGTTTTCACTATCTTCACCACCTTAATTTTCCATACGTACAATTGTAGTATTATAAAAATCTGATGTTTTTTGAACTTCCTTGTTTAATGCCTCAAAACCTATCTCTTCCATCAGGGTCTGTTTGTCAGAAAATAAGTTTGTTCCTAATCCTAAGCGATCACCATCAATTTTTGCTCCCATTGCAGCTAAAATCGTTGGATACATATCCATGGTACTAAATTTTCTATTTTTATTATTCTTAGCTTCTACGACACTATTAATAATGCAATTATACGGTGTTCTTATATAATTTTTATCAATATTTGTAAAAAATTTCTCAGACATACTGTTATGATCTCCAGTAATAACAATCGTTGTATTTTCATACCATGACTGTGTTTTACACCAGTTAATAAAATCATTTACTTGTTTAGATTGACATTCAATAACATTTGCATATTGATCATCATACTTATTATCGCATAAATCACATAAATATCCATCTGGCGTATGGGTATCGATAGTTGTAATTTCTACGTTAAATGGCTTATCACCACTAGCCAATTCCGTAATATCTTCTTTAGCAAATTCAAATAATTTGGCATCTTCAATTCCCCAAAAAACAAAATAATCATCAGGTATTTTACCATTTTCTTTAAAATAATCATAATCAACAATTTTATAATTTCCATGTTGTTTATAAAAATTAGATGTACCACCAAAATCAGCATCAGAACCACAAATAAATTCATTAACATACCCATTTTCTTCAAGGACTTCGCCAATTGCATAACCCCCTGATAAAAACTTGCTATCCTGATCATATTTTTTATCCTTAAAAGATAGCGTTAAAGGAACTCCCATATTCATCGACACTTGTGCGGCAATCGTCCATTGGGTTCCATCAACTGTTAGACTACCACCAATATTATCATTATTAGAAAAATTTGTATTTTCTTTGGCAAGATTACTCAATTCGGGTATATAGTTTATTTCTTCGGCTCCACCTTGATCAAGATTAGCATAAGTATTTTCTACTGATTCTAAGTATAAATGAATAAGATTTCTTTTTTCTTTAGTAAAAGTAATCTCTGTTTCACTCGGATCAACATAATAAGCTTCATATATATCAGTTTTTTGAAAAGCATTAACAATATAACCATATATATCATAATTATGAATCGTAAAAATTAAAGAGCTAATTAAACAGATTATTCCCCATTTGATAAAATTTTTTCTTATAAAACGATATACTTTATGCCCATATTTTTTTATTGCCCGATGAAAATTAAATATAATAATATTTTGTAATGTCACAATAGCGATACTAATTGGCACACTAAAAATAAACCAGTCTAAATATATACCATTATCTGTTCCTTCCATTGGTACTTTTAAATGAAATATAATTTGATTAAGGGTTTTTACTGAGAAAGTTCTATTTCCCCAAATAATTGAAGTAACAATCAATGAACTTATAAATACTAATAAAGAACCTATTATTGTTTTTTTATTTATTTTTTTTAATTTATTTTTCATTGCTATTCCTCTTTAAATTTATTTCTTTAATATTCTATCATATTAACAACAATTAATAAATAAAAGAAAAAAGTGAAACTATGTTTCACTATAGTACTAATGGAATCAAATTAATAACTGTTATTGCGGACATTATTGGAATGATTACTAATAAAAAACTTATTAATTTTTGATTTAAATACAACTTACTATTTTGTAGTGGAATCAACAACAGAAAGATGATTGGAATATAATATCGTCCTTGTACTCCCTCAATCACTGCATAGCCATTAGGTGTCCATGCTAGAGCCATTGCCAGCATAACCACTAAGATTACACCTAATGAAATTAAAAAATATAATAGCTTATGCTCATGAGTAAAAACATCACGATCTGACTTTTCAACAAAAGCACTAACAATTAAGATACCAATCCAGCTATTGATTACCCATGTAGGGATTGGAATCATCAACCATCCCATTAATGAACCAACTGCTGTATTAATATAATAACTTCCTTTTTGCACAAATGTATTTAAAAATAACTGAATTGTACCTGGTATATTGCTTAACATTCCTGATAAGGTATACGAAGGTACCCCTGCCCAAGGAACTACACTTTCTCCTGATACTGTCCCGATCGAACTTGTTTGATCATTGCTTAAAAAGGAGCGATAATTTAAAAGAATGATACAAATTATTACTATTAAAAAATAATAATTTTAGTTTTTTTAGCATATGGTTCCCCATTGGGATTAAAATATTTAGCAAGTATAGGAATTACTAAAATAAATGCATATGCAGAACCTTTATTTGCAAGCAAAAGTATCCCTGATAAACCATATACTATCACATCTTTTAATTCTACTTCACTAGATTGATAAACAAAAAACATTCCATAAGCAATGCAAAAAAATGATGCTGAATTAATGATTGTATCATAAGATAATGAAAACATCTGATGGCTTGCCATTGGCAGCATCGTAATTGCAAATAATAGTACTTTTCCAAAAGGAATTTTTTTAAGAGCTAAATAAGTAAGAGCTAAATAAAAAATAAAATTGCATAATCTAGCTACATATACAGTAGTAACAGCTCCTAAATGAAGTACTCTTGATACTGTTGTTCCTAAAACAGCTGGAAAATAGCCAAATAATTGTCCTAATCCTGGGGATTCAACATCTATATTTGAATAATTATTATCTTTGCTAATACTAAAAATATTATTATATATATAATTATAATAATCATTATTACCAACTGTTATTTGCTGATTATATAATTCAAGTTCACTATTTTTCATAGTTATTTTATTATTTTCTTCTTTTCCAATTATTTGACTTGATAAAGAAAACGTGTTTTGCATATGCACCCATTCATCAGGTACAATTCCTGGAGGAATTAATAAAGTATAAATCAAGCCTAAAGGAATTGCACAAGTTATAAATACTTTTTCTAATTTATATTTACCTTCTAGTATTTTATTAATACCTAAAAAAAGAAATACACAAATATATATCGAAACGATTGTATAGATAATTGTAAAACTAAATGGTTTATCTATTGGGCGGTATTTACTAAACAGATATACCATCATTATAATTACAATCATAATAGCTATAACTTTATGATAATTTTTATGCTCATTTTCTTTATCTTCAACCACATAATCTTCACTTAAGTTATCGTCTAACTCATTTTCTTCAAAATATATATTATTTTCTGTTTTTGCGTGTCTCATTAAACCAACTCCTAAAAATGCTAGTATTTTTTATAATACTAGCATTTCTACTATTAATAATCAATTTCTTTTAAATATCTATTTAAAGCATCTTGCCAGGTAGGTAAACGATCAAATCCGTTTTTATCTAGCATATCTTTAGACATTCTACTATTGTTTGGTCTTTTTGCTTTAGCAGGAAACGCATCAGAATCAACAGGAGTTACCTCAACACTCATCCCCGCTTGTTTAAAAATTTCACATGCAAATTCATACCATGAACATAATCCTTCATTTGTTGCATGATAGATTCCGTATTTATCTGTTTGAATCATATCAACAACTAATTTTGATAAATCATATGTATAAGTTGGTGATCCTATTTGGTCATTTACAACACTAACAGCACCACGTTCTTTACCTAAACGAAGCATTGTTTTAATAAAATTATTACCATTAACCCCAAACACCCAAGCAATTCTGACAATGAAAAATTTATCTAATGCTTCTACTGCTAATTCTCCTTCATATTTAGTTTGACCATAAACATTTAATGGATGTCTTTTATCATACTCGTTCCATGGTGTTTCACCTTGACCATCAAATACATAATCAGTTGAAAAATACATCATTGGAATATCTAATTCTTTACATACATTAGCAATATTTTTAGTTCCTTCTACGTTTACTTTTGTACAAGCTTCTACTTCATCTTCAGCTTTATCTACAGCTGTCCATGCTGCACAGTGTACAACTGCGTCATAATTTCCTTCTTTTATTACTTCTTCAACTTTTTTAGCGTCAGTAATATCCATTTCTTCAACATCTACACCTACTGCTTCAATATTTCTTTTTTTACATTCATTGACAATATCATGTCCTAATTGTCCCTTAACACCAGTTACTAATAATTTCATTTGATTTCTCCTTACAATAATAATTTTTAAATTTTAAAATCTATCTATGTTTACTATTAATATTTCTACCATATTAATGGCTTAATGCTTTTTTGATAATAACACATTCCTAGTTTTCGTCTAATAATAATATAATAATAATACATCAAATGACCTCGATAAAAATACTTTAAATCACGTTTTAATATTTTAAAACGTATTTTTGCTTTTTTACTAGAATCACTTACTAATGAAAAATCTTGAATTAAAATATTATCTTTCATAATTACAAATTTCTTATTTCTATTTTTCATCGTTCTCATAAAATCATGATCAACAAAATCTAAAAACATATTTTCATCATATTGATAATCCCTAAAAATTTCACTTTTAATTATCATTCCACTATTAATAGCCGACATATTTTCATTATTAAGCATATCAATATTTTTTGCACGATGACAATATAAATTCTTCATAATTGACGGTGACAACAACCCCAATTGATCTTCCACCACAGGTAAATATATATCACCAGGTTTATTATTAATATATTTTAATGCTTTTTCAAAATATTGCTTCCTAACAGTTGTATCATCATCAAATATACATATTAATTTTGAGTTTTTACCAATCTGTTGTAATCCTTGGTTATAGGCTTTAGGTAACCCTTTATTCCCACCCATACTTATATACTGATAATTATAATCTTTTACAATATCTTCATTATTAAAATTTTTTGTACTATTATCAACAACAATTACATTAATATCTTTTATCTTTCTTAAATCTTGAATAGTTTTTGAATCATGATAATTCTTATTATATATTACCAAAATTACATAAAAATCTTCTATTTTATAGCTCATATATTATACTCCCTAACTATATTGTACAATAAATTCTTAAAAATAAATTAATCACTTTAAAATCAATCATCCTTACAAAAAGCCATACGATCAACTGATAATTAATACTTTCTCCTTTTATTTTAATAATTCCTAAATATTTGTTCTTATTAAAATTTGGAAATCTTTCTTTTAACCAAATTATATTTTCATTCAATGTATTTCTTACCAATTCATAAGGAGTATGTCTTGTAGCATATAACATATACCATACATTTAACTTAATAAAATAATATTCTATTAAATCATCAATAACAATATTGTTATCTATTAGTTTACAATATATTGAATTTAATAAATAATCAAACTGTAAACCATTTGATAAACTTTTATGTGCTGTATTAGACACACTTGCTTCATTATAAAACCAGTTATATCCTACATAATTAATAATTTTTATTTTTTTAGTAAGGGTAACCGCCTGAATCGTAAAATTTATATCTTCTCCAATATTAGAGTCTAAAAATTTTATCGCATTATCTTTGATATATGATGTTCTATAAATTTTTGCCCAAGCAGCAACAATTTTAAACTTTGAATATTCGCAATCTTCTAATATAACCTGATCGACGATCTTGTTATTACTATTAGGTCTTTTATATCCTCCAATTACAACATCTAAATCACCTTTTTCAATCTCAGAAACAAAAGTACCTATGTAGTTACTATCAAAATAATCATCATTATCAACAAATAACAAGTATTTTCCTGTTGCTAAATCGATCCCTTTATTTCTGGTTTTAGAAACTCCCATATTTTCTTGCTTAATGGTTTTCATTTTATCAGAAAATTTATTTTGATAATCTGTTAATATTTCCCATGAATTATCTCTTGATCCATCATCGATTGCTATCAATTCAAAATTATTATAATTTTGCTCAAAAATACTATCTAAACATCTTTTAAGATATTCTTGTGCGTTATAAACTGGTAAAACTATTGATACTTTTTTTTCCATTATAACCTGCCATTCCTTTCCGACTGTATTCAAAAGATATATTAAAATCAATAAATCACAAGACTATTTAAATACTATAAATTTATTCTTTTATTAATTTTTTATATTCATATTTAAAATAAATAGTATATAACAATCCATGCCACATCATCGTTCCAAAATATGCATATGTCGCACCATGAATACCAAATTTTGTTATAAATAAATTTGATAGTATCCATCCTATAATAGCACTACTAATATAAATTACAAGTTGTAAATTATTTTTTCTCATTGTAATTAAACCGGTAGAAAATACATTAGCTAAAGCATATAAAATTGCCCCCATAATGATTATTAATAAATCGTATTTATAAGCAGATAAATCTATTGCATATACTAAACTTAATACTGGTATTCCCAATAAATAAGCAGCCACCTCTATTACAATTCCAAATAATATGATAAGTTTAACAATTTTATATACTAAAGATTTAAATTTTGAATAATCTTTACCATTATATGCCTCTACTAATTCCGTCAATATTGGTCCCATAATATATTGACCACATAAACTTATTACTGTAGCAGGCATGACAATTATATTAAATATTGTCTGAAAGGAATCATCCATTATTCCATCAATTGTATACTTAGGTACATTAACGATATAAATTGCTAAAAAAGAAAATGCAAATACAGTAAAACCAGCTTTAAAATAAATTAATAACTCTTTTAGATTTCACTTCTTGACGCTGAGTTATCTTTTTTACTACTGGAAAATCAAATAAAATAATCACTAATAAATTAACTATAATTAATCCATAACAAGAAAATATTAAATTTTTTGTTGTTAAATCTATCAAAAGAAAGAGAATGATTGATATTATTGACTTAAAAAACTGTGACATGCCACATAGATATAAATTATTATTTTTTTGCATATAGCCATATAACGTATCACTAAAAGCCTCTAAACATTTGTACAAAGTTAACGTAATTATAACTATATTCTTTTCTATAGAATAATTCTTTATAAAAATATACCCAAAGCAGATCAGCATCATTATAGCGCATGTTATAATTTTATGTACTAAATACTCTGTATCATTCAATTCACCCTTCACATCAGAAACTTGATATGTTCTACCAGCATAAATTCCGACTACAAATAATAAACAAGCTAATGAAAAGGCAAAACTAAATATTCCACCATCATCTATTCCATTAATTCGATTAATTATAATTAAAAAGAAAAGTGAATTAAACGAATTAAATGTTAATCCTAATGTGTTCCAAATTACATTTTTTTTTAAATTATTTTTCATTATCATTTACCTTTTTCTTTAACATAGATATTTCTTGTATTAATAAATTAATTTTTGTCGTTTGTCCTGCTATTATAACAGTAAGTGCAATTATAATTAAAAATAGTACCACAAATAAAAAACCGGCAACAAGATTAGATATTGTTTGGAAGCCTAAAATTCCTGCTACAAATTCAAATAAAGAAGGAAATAAGGCTAATAAAACAATTGCAAATGAAGGAACATACCAAACTAAAGCAAATTTCATTGGAATTCTTCCTTTTTTCAAAATTATCGTTACTATAACTATTAAAAAAATACCAACTCCTAATAAGCCTCTTACTAGATTATCTGACATGTTTAAACCTCCTTATCCCAACTACTAAAATAGACAAAATCACATTGATCATAAAATATACAGTTTTCCAAGAGTTAATCGAAGAAACCCCACCCTCTCGTTCATTCATTGAAACTGCTACTTCTTTAATAATATAATTCTTTTTTAAAAGTTCAGTATTAGTAATCGGCTCTGGGTAATCGATTGGATATGATTTAGCAAAATCTTCAATAACCAAACGGCCAGAGGCTCTAAATCCCGAAGTAACATCATATACTTTTTTTCCTGTAACTAGTTTAATAAAAAAGGAAATAATTTTAATACCAATTTGCCTAGCAGTAGAAGATTTAAATTCACTAGTTGATTCATCAATAAATCTCGAACCTATAGTTAAATCAGCTTCTCCTTGTAAAATTGGTCTAATAATATTATCAACATAACTAACATCATGCTGTCCATCACCATCATATTGAATTGCCACATCATAATCATTCTCTAGAGCATACTTATAACCTGTTTGAACTGCGCCTCCAATACCTAGATTATGAACTAAAGGAATTACGGGAATATTGTTTTCTATACATATTTTCAAAGTGTTATCTGTTGAACAATCATTTATAACGATCACATCATAGCTAGTATTGTTATCCTTATTATATTTAATTATTTTATTATACGCTTTTAAAATATTCGCTTCTTCATTATACGCCGGTATTATAATCAATACTTTTTTTTCCATAATTTCTCCATTCTTTCTTACCTATTAGCTTTGCTTATTTATAATATTATTTAAATTTTCTATCTTCGAAGATTATAACATATAGAATTGCATAAATAAAGTTTCATAAATTATACTGATTAAAAATATTCAATATCTTATTTAACATAATTTTATGATGAAATATTAAGAATAAAATTTTAATATATATTAAATTGATACTTTTTAGTATTAACAATATTATTTATATATCTGTATCATAAAAATGTGCAATTTAAAAATCAAAAAATAATTTATCAAAATTTCTGATTTTTATTAAAATTAATTTTATATAAACCACTTTACTTATTACAATCAAAAAATTTAATATTCTTTCATAATTAAACCCAAAAGGTTAAATCAAGATTTCTCTTAAAATAAATTTATTTAATATATCATTTTCTTTTTTATAACATATATTTATCTTATCAAAGAAGCGCCATAAAGTATAGCGCTTCAAATCACGATTAAATTTTTAAATATTATTTTTATTTTAGACAATAATTAATGCCCCTAAAATATTAATAACTGTAATTGTTTGAAGGATAATTATAAACATTATAAAATATCTGTTCAAATTATTTTTGATAATAATTTTCTTGTTTCTAATAAATATTACTAAAAACACTATCACTGGTAAAAAATATCTTCCTTGTACTCCTTCAATTGTTGGCCAACCAACAGGAGTAAACGCAAACGCCATTGCTAACATTGAAGCTCCACATACTGCAAAAAAAGTTAATAAATATATTATCTTATGCAATATTGATATATCAGCTGTATCGTTCTTATTTTTAAATCCAGAAGTAAATAATGCAACTAACCAGATTATAAATATATTTCTAGATAGTATTAAATTTAATGACCCAAGATATTGTCCTAAAGTTGTAAAAACATAATGATCAAATTTTTTCACTACAGTTCTTACAAAAAGCATAACTGTTTCTTTAATGTGTGATATAAAATATGTAAAACTATAGCCTTCTTGATTCGCCCATGTAACAACATTTGCTTTTGATACCGATCTAGCAGCAAGATTATTATTTGTTAATAAAGGTAATCCTACCATTGTTATAATCCATGGACAGATTAATGTTATTTTAGTTAATATTCTTTCTTTGGTATCAGAAATTCTTGTTTTATTTATTAATATTGGAATTAAATTCAATAAAAAGTAAATACCACTTTTTTGTGTCACTAATACACATGAGGCAATAATGTAAATTAACATATCAACTTTTTTATTTTATTTTTTCCATAAACAAAATAAAAGCCATATCCTATTACTAACCAAGCACTTGATAAAATAATCGTATCATAAGATAACGATGAACATTGATGAATAACCATTGGTAAAAGCCCGATCGTAAAAATTGTGGTTTTAAATATTGGTATTTTTTTAATAGCATAATACGAAGCTACAGCATATATAATAAGATTTCCAAATCTTGCGATATATATTGTAAGTATACCATCTATTGATAAAATTCTACATAATGTTACTAATAAAATTCCTGGCAAATACGATATAACATTAAAATCCACCGACAGATTAATTCCTGTATTTACATAGTTATTATCATTATCGTATAAATTAATCATCTTTCTATAACTATTTAAAGTTTTAATCGATGGTTGTGTATCTCCAATAAAATTTTCACTCTCCCTAATAACAATATCTTCTCTTGAACCTTTGGACATTAATACCGAAGAAAAACCTAATGTATTTCTTATATGTGTTGTATCATCAGGTATATTCCCTGGTGTAAACAAAATCATATAACATATTCCGCATAATAAAACTGTAACAATAAAAATTTTTTCTAATGATTCTTTTTTATAAAAATAAAATAAAAACTTATTATTAATATTAAATCCACTAAAATAAAAATAATTATTGATAGCGGAGTAACAAAATCAGGCATTGTACTATATATTTTATATGCCAAGTGTGCCTCTACATCTGTATCTTCACTATCACAAACTCTAGTCTGAACACCTTCACTATTATTAATTTCTTCTAATTTTATAACTATATCTTCGCTACTTTTTTTATTAGTAATTTCAACTTTTATTTCCTGGGATGCAGTGTTTGGTAATACTATTTCTTCTAATGAATTTAAAATTTCACCATCTATATTTTCAACTATAGCCCTTATTTTACCTTCTGTTTGTGAGTTAAGGTTTTGAACTGTCAAAACTACCGATGACAATTTTGAATCACTACTTTTAAAACTATATTTATTATCAATTATTTGTCCTTCTTGCAAAGGAACCCATCTATCTTTTAATATATTATTTTTATCAAACAACACATCTCTGTTCATTTTAGGATTTATATATACAAATCCTATTACAATTGAAAGTACAATTATAATAGTTGACACCAACAAAAAAACATTTTTTTTATTACAACATACCTTCCCTTTCAATTTATCCATCATTTCTACTCCTCAGATTTGCTATACATTATTTATTGGTAATTATTTTAAACATCATTATAGTAATACTTTTTCATTTCATCATCTACTATTTTATGCTATTAATACAAAGCTAATATTATTTAGAATCTTTCTTATAAATCTTATTTTTTTCTAATCTATCTATTCTCCCAACAAGTCCTGCCTTATAATCTCTATACCCCTTATACATATATGACAATTTTCGAAATTTATCTTTTTCAAAAAATAATACTTTTAATGCTTCTTTTCTAGTACATTTTTTTTCAAGTTCACAATATTCGGGAAAATCATTCACATATTTATCATAAAAATAGTGACGATTGCGAACGATATAATATCTTCTTATATAATTATGGTTATCAAGATAAAATATTTTCTTTCCTATATTTCTTTTTACAGTATCACCAAGTTCGTGCTGTAATACAGCTTTATTTACCTGAACGATCTCATACCCTTTCTTTCTTAATGCTAAACAAAAATAAAAATCAACACAATCAATAAAATACCATTCTGGATAACCCTCAACTTCCTGATAAGCTTTTAAATTAACTAAATTTCCAGATGTCATAACTAAAATTGGATGATCTATCCCTTCTAAATGAATACCCTCAGTTCTTTTAGTTAGATGGAACGGTGAAACGATACCTATTTTTTTATCATTTCCTTCAACTGATTTTATATATTCTTTCATTTCATGTAATGAATTTTTTTTAAAATAACTATCTTGATCCATCGTTAAAAGCCAAGAACAGCCATCTTCTATTGCTCTTTTTGCACCAATATTTAAAGCTGCTGAAATTCCTAAATTATCCATATTGGGAATATATTCAATTTTTTCTATTCCTTCAAACATTTTTGAATTATCTTCATTAGAATTATCTACAACATATAATTTTTTTAATTCTGGTAAATAAGTTCTAATATTAAATAATATTTCTTCTTTATTGGGATTATATGCAACTACTACTCCTGAATACATTTAACATACCTCTATTTAATAAGCTTTCTTGAAATTTTTTTCAATGCCTCTGGCAATTGAATTCTAGATACTAATTTCCATCTTCTTGAATTTAATATTTCATCTAACTGTGGGTTATAACTAGCTTGTTTTTCACTCTTGCAAAATAAAATTAAATCACGTAACGCTTGACTATTGAATGACTCATTTGATTTATATGTATAATGTTTCATATACTCTTTATTCATTTCAACAACTTCTTTTACTTGATATTTATTTAAATTATTAATTTTAGTCTGATACTCTTCTTTATTATTTTTAATATGAATAACCTGTTCTAAAATCTGCTCATTAGAAGCACTCATGTTTATTGTCCAGCCAAAACCATATTTGTTTATTCTCTCTCCTACAGCACCAATATCTAATGCAAAAACTGGAACACCACCAGAAATTGTTTCTGTTAAAGTATATGAATATGTTTCTGGCCAAATCGACAAATTACATACCATGTGAATATTATTCTTCTTTAGTAGTTTTTGTAATTCTGTCCTATTATAGCGACCATGATAAGTATAATTATCAGTATTTCTTTCTAAAGAATCAAACTCTGAAGTTCCAAATAAATGATACTTAATAGTTTTATCTTTTGTATTTTTTACTAAATATTCAATTACTTTAGCACCTTTATGCTTAGCCATAACTCCAACAAAAGCAATATTAAATTCATTTTCCTCGATCTTTAAATTACTTTTTTGTTTATCTGCACGAATTCCATGTTCTATTACTGTACAATCTAAATCATTATATACATTCTCTACTATCATCTTTGTAGACTCTGAAGGTGTAATAATCAAATTAAATCCTTTTAAAAATTCATACCATCTTTTTTGCCAAATTGGTATTATATCATTTGCCAAGCGCATTTTATTATACAAACACTCTTTACAATTCTTCTCCTTTTGATCAAGTGATAAACAATATTTTTCCATATTATATAACATGTTAATTGAAGGACATAAGCAATAAAAATCATGTAATGTAATAATCGTCTTTATATTGTTTTCTTTAGCTACATCTAAAATATCAAAATAGTGCCCTATCATATGATGTATATGTAAAACATCAATTTGTAACCCTTTTATTATTTTTTCTGCTAATTTATAATAATCTTTATTAAAATAGCTATACTGGCTATACGCACTTACACCATCAAAAACAAGTTCCTGTTCATCATCTTCAAAAAATGAATGAACTTTATAAATTCCATTACTAGGAAAAAGAACATGAAAGTTATACTTTGATCTTAATTCTGTAATAATATCCATACAATGAATAGTCGTTCCACCAAGATTATTTCTCGGATTTTCAAAATCATGAATTAAAAATAAAATATTTTGTCGTTGTCGCAATTGAATGTTATATAAAATATTAGTACATATATTATTTAGCGGAAACTGACGGCACCATAAATCTATTTTTTGAGAATATGCTGGATAACGATCATGCAAAACTTCCAAATTATGCTTTAATAACTGTGTTTTATCATCTAAAAAAGATTGACTCTCTTTATGCAAAACAATAACCTCATCACATGCAACATTTCGATACCCATAATCAAGACATCTAAATGAAAAATCATTTTCTTCTCCATACCCGCGACCAAATTTTTCTTCATCAAAATATCCAACTAAATTTAAAACCTCTCTTTTAATAAACATACAAAAACCATGTGTTGTTGGTAAATCAGGATATTCTAAATATGATGCTTCAGCTACGATATTTGCATATTCTTCAAATGTATAATTTTTAGGAATATCATTTGGCTGTAAGCCTACTGGTACAGATACTAGCGTAGCATTATTCGATAATGCTGTTACTGTTGCAATTGTTTTATCTGAATATGCGCATTTCTGAATACGCTCCAACCATAAACTAGGTACTTCTGTATCGCTATTTAATAGTAATACATCATTTTGAGAATACTTCATTCCTCTATTAACAGTACCAACAAATCCTAAATTCTTTTCATTATACAACACATCTATATTAATATCATTATACTTATTTTCTATTTCTCTTAAATATTCTCTTACTCTTTCATCAGGACTTTTATCATCGATAAGAATAAGTCCATTATTATTTAAATCAGTATTTCTAATAATACTATCGATACATTCCTTTAAACAGTCTAATGCATTATATATTGGAATAATTATGTCACAACGCTTCATTTATATTCTCCTTATTTTTATACTTGTTCTGCGAAACCTCGTTCTAATTTTTTAAAGATTTTATACCCAATCACACATACTAGTATAGATATAATGATTAATACTAAAATTGATTTTACCCCTGGTAATATATGATACATAAATGTATTTCTATACGCTGTTAGAATATGCGTTAGAGGATTTAGGTTTAATAAAAATGCAAATTTTGCTGGTAATTGACTAGATGTATAAAGAATAGGTGTAGCATAAAAAATCATATTTAAAATAAAAGTAACAATATATTCTGTATCTTGAATATAGATATTAATTGCACTCAATACAAAAACCAATCCTAATGTAAATAAAAATTGAATTACTGCTATCAGTGGAACTAGTACTATATGCCAAGAAATTCCTACACCACTAAAAATACAGAATACAATTATTATCAAACATGAAATAAAAAAATTCACAAGACCACTCAATACAACAGAAATAGGCAATATTTCTCTAGGAAAATAAACTTTTTTTATAATCCCTGCATTAGCTTTTATTGTTGTCATTCCTTGTACCATCGTTGTTAAAAAGAAATTCCAAGGTATAATACCTGTAACAACAAAAATCAAATAATTATCCATATCATTTTCATAATTATTGAAAAAACGATCGTATATACAATTGTTTGTAATAAAGGATTTATAAATGACCATAGCACCCCTAAAAAAGATCCTTTATATTTTCCACGTATTTCTTTTTTTACATTTGATTTCAATAATTCGCGATAATTATATAAATCTTTAAATAATTTCATATCATACTCTCCTATTATCCCTTAGAAAATTTTATTTCTTTTTCAAGAACATCAATTCCATCCGAATCTGTTAAAATCACTTTTATTACATGTTCTCCAATAGAAATACTATTACAATCAATATCTATAGCCCATCCTATTTTATCTTTATTTAAATCTATAAATTCACTTTTGTAAGCCTCATACACATCATTTCTTGGTTTTCTAAAAATACCTTTTTGCTCAACTTTATCAATAAACAATTTTAATTTTGTATTAGGATGCTCACTTATTTCCCATCCCTCTACTCTGATTTGATTAGTAGTAGAATCTATTTTTTCAAATGATTTTGGTTTTTCAATAAACATAACAGCTTTAGTTTGAATATCTAAATCGGCTTTATTAATTTCACCCTTTTTATAAGCCTCTCTTTGTTGTTTTAAATACTCGTTGATTACATAGGTAGGATCACCATCTAACCTAAATTCTCCTTTATATAACCAAATTGCTCTTGTACATAATTCTTTAACAGTATCTAAGCTATGTGAAACAATAACAATTGTTTTTTCTGTATCACGAAGTTCTTTTAATTTCTCAAAACATTTTTCTTGAAAATGTTGATCTCCAACCGCAAGTATTTCATCAATTAGTAAAATTTCTGCATCAACATTAATTGCAATTGAAAAAGCTAACCTCATATACATTCCAGATGAATATGTTCTAACTGGATTATCTATAAAATCTGCTAATTCTGAAAATTCAATAATATCATCTATCCTTCTTTCTATCTCTTTTCTACTCAAACCAAAAATAGATGCATTAAAATATATATTTTCTCGTCCTGTAAAATCAGGATGAAATCCTGCTCCCAATTCAAGCAATGAGGTTAATTTCCCATTTGTTTTTAGAGTTCCTTGCTCAGGATAAAGAATTTGTGTCATTAATTTTAATAATGTTGACTTCCCACTTCCATTAGTACCAATTAACGCAACAGTTTCTCCTTTTTTTATATCTATATTTATATTTTTTAATACTTGATGGTATTCAATTTCTTTTTTTCTAAATATATTGATTAAATTTTCTTTTAAAGTAAATGGTTTATCATACTGAACTTTAAAACGTTTATATAAATTTCTTACTTCAATAGCATTATCTTTATTTTCCATTTTAACACCTCTCAAGTACTATATCATAAATATATTATTTTTGATATAATTATCTTCTTAATATCAACACTATTTTTTTATCGCAAGTTGTAAAATGAAACTGGAATTAAGACAAAGTAAAGCTTGCTAGTCAATATTTACTTTTGTTTTTATCCCTTATCTTCTTTTAAATTTTTACATGAAAAACGTTCATAGAAATCGTATTATATCGTTACTACACTTTATAAAGGAGATCTCTATGAACATCTATATTATATCACAAAAATATGAAAATAAACATCTTCAATTTTTTCACTATAAATTTATTATCAATAGTCTTAATCAGTCAATGCCAAATATAAAGATCTTAAGGATAACACTGGCAAACTCAATTCATTAGACATTTGGCTAATTCTGTTGGTACTTCTATCTCTAATGTCTATTCGATATGCTACTATACTGTTAGAAATACTCATATTAATGAGTATACTTTAGGCTACCTTTGAAAAAAGATCTAAAAATCATAAAATTCCTAACATTCTGAACTTGTTAAAGATGGTATAAAATCAAACAGACTTTCTTCTGTCGATGAAACCATTAATTACTTTATCTTCATGAAAAGGGACTGAATTAAGAACATGGAAATTGTTTCTACTCAGATTTTCTATAATTACATATACGAAGGAAGAGTATCGATAAAGCCTATCAATCTGCCTAAAATGCTGAGAAGAAAAACTAAAAAGAACTAGAAAACCTATATTCCCAAAAGACAGAGGAAAACTTCCGTTACTAAAAGACCTTAAAGTATTGATACAAAATATGCTAGAATGACACTTATTCGACCCTGATTGAAAGAAAAATAAGATTTTATTATAGTTCCAAATCTTCTAAAAAAGTTTATATGCAAATCTACAAAATTTATAAGTTCTATGGCAATGGTTTTTAGAAAATATTCAGATTCATTTCATTTGATAATGAAAGTGATTTGTCAGATGGAGGGATGTGGAGAAAAAGCTTGAATCAAAGAAAAACCATACAAAAGTTTATTTTTGAAGACATTATTATTCATGTGATAGAACATCAAATAAAAACCATAATGATTTTATAAGATATTATTTCAATTGATATCAATACAATAGCAAATAAAAGGAAGATACTTGAAATATCTTCCTGCTGAACAGCCATTCTTAAAAAAATTAGCTGAAATTTGTATAACTAAAAATACTATTTTCTATAGAGATTAGAGTTTTATATCTTATTTCCACTTCTACTTGCAATTCAGAATAATTTTTTGAATTGTTTTTTCCATGCCTTAATATTTTCTTCCGGTAAAGAAATACTTGTCTCATGTTCACTATTTATCCATTGTTCTAAGATATTTTCAATATCATTTCTTTCAATTACTGGTAAATTTGTATCTTTAGATATCGCTCTTGCACGATTATCTATAGAAATAATCAAACTCCTATTTAAATAATTTAAACTTCTAATTCCAGCATGCAATCTTGTCCCAATGTATTCCACATTGTCTTTTTTTAGTACTTTATCCAACTCAACTAAAGATGGTGGAATTATTTTAAACTCCCTTAAATCAACAATTGATTCCAAATATTCGTAATCATATTGTCCTTGTATCCATATATATACTTCAGCATAATTATTTTTTAATATTTCAAGCATTTTAACATCTTTATCAGGATCTTTCATGTAATCAGTCACTGTGGTAACTACTATGTCTGATTTTTTTGATGATATTTTCTTACAATGTTCAGGAGTCAATGCCCACATTGTTGGACAACTAGTATTTATAACGTTCTTTATACCAATATTCTCTAACGCTTTTTTTGTTTCATCATCACGCACAGAATGAATAATTTTAGGATTTAACATATATTTTAATAATTTTTTACTATATTCACTCATATCATGTTCTAAATCTATACTTTGCATACCAACACCCAACAAACATATATTATTCATTACTTTAATATCACTTGGAAAAGCAAACTGTCTCGAATCTTCCATTCTTTTATATATTAAATTTGTTCCGCATAATATTTTTAAATCATCTTCTATATGTTCTGATTTTTTATCATAAATATGAGTTGGTATACGTAAGAAATTTGATTTTTTTAAAACATCTTCACAGATATTTTGACAATACGACATTATTATTTCATCACCAACATTATCAGACCCAATACCTGTATCTAATAAAACCACCTCTTTATTTAATGATAAACGTTTCCACTTTTTCTTTTTAATTGCGTTATCTAATTCAATGCATTTTTCATTATAACTCTTATTTGGTAACTGTAACTCGTAATAATGTTTTGTTTCGCATTTTTTCCATCTATAAAAATCATAATCAGGTTTTATTAGTCCAGGGTGTGTTGTTAATTCAACTAAAAAATCTATATACTTATTAAATTCTAAATATTTTAAAAATTCATTCCTTCTTTCTTCATCATTAATACATAATTTATTTTCAATAATATTTTTTGATATTTCAGCCATCTCAAAAACATTAAAATTTTCTATTAAATATCCTCGATTATCTGCAAGCATTGTGTTAATTCCACCTGCATTTTTAAAACCAACAACAGGAATATTATAATTTAATGCTTCTAATACAACCGATGGAAAAGGATCTTCTCTAGATGTAGACCAAAAAATATTTATATTTGATAAAAGACTCTTATATTTATCTTGATTCTCTATAAATGGGATAATATGCATACATTCTGTTAATCCAGCTCTTTCTATCTGATTGTACATCCACCCTTCAAGTTCCCAGTTATTACCAAAATTTCCTGTCCAAACAAAATGAATTTCTTTTGAACATATTTTTTTTAAAATAGATGCTGCTGAAATAAATAAATCAATTCCCTTTCTTAACTCACATGTTCCTGAATTCATAATAATATAATCATTTATAGTAAATCCATACTTACTAAAATCATTTTCTTGCGTTTTTATATCACTTTCCAGATATACGCCTTGTGGTCTAATCAAACATTTTCCAACAATTTCAGGAAATAATTTTTTAAAATCATCAGCAACTATTTCGTCAGGAAATACAATATAATCTGAATATCTTGATACTTCTTTTCCATAATTATAAAAATTATATAATTCTATTGTAGTTTTCATTTCATGAATTAAAGATATAATTTTAAAATCATAATCTTTTAATACTCTTACATATTCCCCACCAACAACAGTATTAGTAATGACTTTTGAATAACCATCATTTCTTAACATCTCTAATATTGCTTGTACATATTCGATTCCTGTCAGATACTTTATTCCATTATAATTTAAACATTCATATATATTAGAATAATTATAATTATTATTATCTAAGTAAATTATAGGTATTTTAGCTTCCGCATATTTTTTTTGTTAAAAAACTAACATTATGATGCCCTGCTAAAACAACAACCTCTTTACCTATATTCTTCATTTTTTTAGCAATATTATATGCTAATATAGGTGCCCCTGTACCGGTTAAGTTGTGAGTCAATATCACTATCTTATCATCTGTAGTATTTTCATTTATATTTTTCTTTAAACATGTTAGTATAGTATCTTGATTAGTTAAAGGTTCAATATTTATTGTATCAATTTTCATCTTTGCATTTAGGTCGTGTATGTCAAGTCTTATTTCATTAATTTCATTAAAAAAATGGATTTCATGAATACTATCTGCCTTAGTATTTAACTTAAAATGCACTTTATTTTCTTCTTTGAATATTTCATTAAAATTTCTATAATATACTATTGCATCAAAAAAATCTTCAACTGCATCCATACCTCTAAAGTTTAATCTAATTCCTTTAATAGATTCATTTAATCTTATGTATATTTGAGGATCATTATTAGTAAATTCCCAAAAATCACCATTTTCTATAATATTTTCACTACTAATAAATTCGCCATTTTTCACTAAAACCTTTGTTTCTATCATATCTTAATTATTTCTCCTTTTACAACGATCCTTTTCCATATACTACACTTTTAACAGTTTTATACATAATTGTAAAATCTAACCAAATAGACCAATTATGATAATAATAATCGTCTAATTTACATCTATAACTAAATTCCACATCACTTCTACCATTGGCCTGCCACATTCCCGTAATACCTGGTTTAAGTTGAATAATTGAATCATAGTATTGCCCCATATCATCTTTTTCACGAGGAAGATATGGTCTAGGTCCTATGAAACTCATTTCACCTTTTAATACATTTATGAATTGAGGCCATTCATCTAAAGATGTTTTTCTTAAAAAATGCCCTACTTCAGTAATTCTAGGATCGTTTTTTAATTTCTTATTAGTCAAATATTCTTCTTTGATCTTTGGATCTTCTGCCATCATTTTTTCCAACGCATCTTCAGCATTTGGAACCATTGATCTAAATTTATATATTTTTATTAATTTACCATTTTTACCAATTCTCTCTTGTGAAAATATTATATTATCATTATCTCCACTTTTTATGTATTTATATTTAACAAACATCACCAGTGGTACCAACGTAGTAACACCAACTATTCCTACTATAATATCAATAAAGCGTTTAAACATTCGATCCAATAAAGACATTTTATCATTTGATGTGGCAATTAATAATTGCCCATCAAAATCTTGTACTTCTGATGAAAAAGTCATTGTTCCGTTTACATTTGGCAAGTATTTAACAGCTTCTACTTTACCGTAGATATCACTCATCACTTTATCCAATACTTGTTGATTTGCTTCTGGTAAAGCAATAATTATCTGCTCTATTTTTAAATTATTAATAGCTTCATCTATTTTACTATAGTCATAAACATGGCTATGCTTAATAATATTATCTTGTTTAAAGCCATATAATTCATTAGTTTTATTTACATCTACATATCCTTTAACATCTGTTAAAGCAAAACGATTATTATTAGAAATTTTACCCAATCTAGCTGCTTCGTATCCTGTGCCAATAACTAATGTTCTCCGTGCAAATTGTTCTCTAAATGCTATTCTTAAAAATCTCGAAGCTAATAAACTAATCAAGAACATTGAAACAACCATTAAAGTTAAATGAATTCTTCTTTCGTATCCTGTTGATTTAGGTACAAGTACTAATAGTGCAATAAAAAAACAAAAACTTGATTTTACTAACTGTTTGATCTCATTCCATATCAAACAAGTATTTAAAGAATAGTGCCCATAAATAAATAAGAATAAAAAATATAGTGTTCCTGAACCTAAAATCAAATCGTTGTCCATATTAAAATATAAACAGATAAAATAATACATCACTATTTCTATTGCAAATAACATAAATGGCATTATTTTTCTATTCATAATCTCACCTCGACATTCATAGAACAATTATACCCTATTATCTTAATTATTTCTATCTTTTATCGCTTGGTTACATCTATTTGACATTAAACCATAAATATAAATCTAAATTCCAACTCAATTTTATAAATAACAGAATGTAGTTTTCAAATTAGAAATACTTTTTTATTACCCAAGGCATAAAAGATAAATTTTTATCTATCAATTTTATTCTTTATATAAATAAAGAACAAGTAAAATATTAATAACACCTTTACTTGTTCAATATTTTTATTGCTATTAAACTTGGTTTAAAATGCAATTGTCTAATTCATCATAAACAATTATAATTTTAGATATTTGGATCTGTAGGATCCCAAGTCTGATTAAGTGGTAATTTTTGAGCACTTGGTTTACTCAATGGATCATTTCCACCTATAACAATATCAACTCTTGTACCAAGAGCACAGTTATCATAAATCCATTTAGCATCTCCACATGTTAATCTTACACAACCATGTGAACACGTTGTTCCAAGTTGATTATACATTCTAGGTGACAAAGTATATATGTTCATCTTATTATATGGTACTGAATGAAACAATATACCGCCTACAATCCTTGTTGAATATTGTCCATAACTTGGTCCCATCAACTCTCTCCAACGATATTTTGCCGGCGTATAAAATGTTCCTATAGGAGTATCATTACCAACAGAACACACAAATCTTTTAAATGCTATAGTATATTCACCAGTACCATCTTGAGTTAATACTGTCACAACATTACTTCCTTTATTAACTCTTAACACATAGGAAGAACGCACACCCAATAAACCTTCTGCATCTTCATATAATCTTCCATTTGCATCATAACATATTTTATATCCGTTTTTTTCTATAAATGAAACAGATCTTCTCATCCCATTATTTAAAATACTGACACCCTTAGGACATAATTTAACTTCGATTGCTTCTATCCTAAAACTTCCACCAACAGTACCAGCAACTTGATCATTTTTAGCCCAGTCTAACCAACCCAACTCTTGGACATGAACTCGATAATATATATCATAATAGTTAGAAATTTCTCCTGTTAATTTGATTTTTATTGCTTCTACTCTTTTTGAACTTCCTGCAATTCCACAAATTTCTCCATCAGAAACATAGTCTAACCAGCCATAATCCTGAATATGACCACTATATTCAATATTACCACTATAATAATTTTCTCCTAGACTGATTTTTAAAGCTTCTATTCTTCTTTTTTGATTAATTGTACCACTCGTATTTCCATTTGTTTTTAAATCCATCCAACCATATCCCTGCACATAAGAAACATAATTGACATTTCCCATTCCAACAAATGGACGATTAGTATTGCCTGGAGCAGGATTATTTTTTTTCTATCAGCTTTATTTCTATTGCCTCTATTCTATAGCTAAATGTTTCAGTTCCTGCTTTTTCATCATTTTTAGCCCAATCTAACCAACCTAATTCTTGAACATGAACGCGATAATATACGTCATAATAATTAGACACTTCACCAACTAGTCTTATTTTAATGGCTTCTAATCTTAACTTTTGGCCAACTGTACCACTTAAAGTTTCATTACTTCTATAATCTTGCCACCCAATATTTTGGATGTGACTACTATACTCAACGTTTCCCTCATATGGTAAATCAGATATATTTATTCTTATACCCTCTACTCTTTTTGATTTTCCAACAGTTCCTGAAGTGGCTCCATCACCAACATTTTTCAACCAACCTAAATCCTCTACATGTGTTGAGTAATAAATATTACCTGGTGATCTAAACGAGATATTTGTTGATTCCGGTGGTGTATCGCCCTTTTTAATAAGTTGTATTTCAATTGCTTCCATACGATAAGCATATGCTTGGCTGCCAGCTGCTTTACCATTACATGCCCAATCTAACCAGCCATAATTTTGAATATGAACTCGATAATAAATATCATAATAATTACTTATTTCACCAGTCAGTTTAATTTTAATTGCTTCAAGTCGAAGACTTTTTCCTATTGTTCCACTAGTTACATCATTACTTACATAATTACTCCAACCAATGTTTTGAATATGTGTTGAATAACTAATTCCACCTGATAAACTACCTGAATCTAATTTTATTTTAATAGCCTCTAATCTTTTAGACTTTCCACTTGTTCCTGCTGCCTTTCCGGCTTCAACATATGATTGCCAACCTATATCCTGTACATGTGCTGAATATGTGATCTTTGGTAGTACGATATCCTGCTCATTCATTTTTTCAACATTTTCATTCGTATCTTGTGACTCTGTATTATTATCTTGTCCCATTTTCGACTCAGTTTCCTGCTCTTCTGTTACAACACTGTCATTATCTTTTGAATCTGATTCAAGAGCATAAATATTACTAACTATGGTAGTAAAAATTAATACAAGTGTTATAACTATACTCAATAACTTTTTCATTTTTCACCTCCTATTATCATTTTATCATATACTATATATGAAAAATATTTAATATTGTATTTTTATAAATTAAATAATGCAAAAAACTAATCTTCTATCCTTTTACATCACCATGTATTTACAATAATAACTCAGATAATTAATTTATCCTCTACTAGTTATTCTTTATACTAATTCTTTTAGTTACTATAAATTAACAATAATTTTCCCTTGTTTATAGTATTTTCAATTTTTAGAAAACCTTGCTAAATTTTAATATACTTTGTTTATCTATCTGTAAACTTTTTCAATATCTTAATATTTTAATTTACTTACTTTAATTTGTATACTTTAATCATATTAACTTTTATGTTTAATATATTTATGTATTTATCAAAAATATTTATTTTTCTCACTTTCCAATTATTCGATTCTTCGTTATAATCACTATACCTACTTTAAATTTTATTAATTTATTACTGCATGAAACTTACAGTTATTATTAACCATTAACAATTACGTTTCACCATAGATATATAATACATAAAAAAGATGACAAGTGTACTCCTTGTCATCTTACTTTTATTTTATTATAAAACTATTTTCTGTACTTCCTGGAGCTTTGCCACCTTTTTCCACCAATACAATTTGAATTGCTTCTAATCTTTTTGATAGACCTTCTGTTCCTGCACTAGCACCATTTTTTGCCCAACCTAGCCAGTCATAGTCCTGAACATGTACTCGATAATAAATATCATATTTATTGGCCATTTCTCCTGTCAATCTTATCTGGATTGCTTCTAATCTCTTTGATTGTCCTATTGTTCCTGAGATTGCTCCATTACTTTGCCAGCCCTGCCAGCCAAG
>BAHP02000086.1 GCA_000508865.1 Clostridiales bacterium VE202-01 | reverse complement strand
TTTTTTACAAACAATGGTAATTTCCATATTGGGGCATCAAAATTATTAATAATTTGTCCACCACGATACTGTTCACCAGTAAAGTAATCGATCCATGTATCAGATGTTCCTGGTAAATAAATATTATTTCTAACATCATTTCCAACTTCATCTGCATTTGTATCTTGATATACTGGAGCAACTAAGAAATTATCACCAAACATATATTGATATTGTGTTGCTGTACTGTAAGTATAATCATTTGCCTCTTCTAAGAACATTGCTCTGATCATTGGAAGTCCATCCACTGCTTCATGAGCTGCTGTGTAGATATAAGGCATTAATTGTGCTTTTAATTTTAAGTACATACGATTGATTGAAATATATGGATCTGTTGTAATATACGGCTTCTTAGCTTTTGATCCCCAACCATCCATATCTAACATCGTTTGCGTAAATGTTTTAAATTGTAAATCACGAGTTGTAATTAAATCAGATCCACCAAAAATACCATCAACATCACTACCAATATTTGGGTTACCAGCTAATGATTGCCCAATATATGTAGGAATATGGAAACGGATATATTCCCAGTTACCACCAGTTTGGTCTCCTGTCCAAACACTTGCATATCTTTGGAATCCTGCCCATCCGTCTAATGATACTACTGTTGGACGTTTTCCACTGCTTGCCAAGATATTATATCCATCTTTAACTGAATTTAATGCCATTGAATAACCATATCCTACCCAGGCAACGTCAGTTTTTAATGCTGATACTCCAGCAACATTAACTTCTTTATTAAAGTCACGTAAATTTTGGAAACCGTTATAACGTGAATCCTGTTCTGAAGCATCAGGTGTTAAAGCTGCTTGTGTCCATAATCCTGAACGAACTCCATTAGCTTCAGCATATTCAGTGAATGATGCCAAGTTAGCAACGTTAGCATCTACGACACTATCTCTACGAGTTGTATCTTCACCACTGGTACGTGTTTGGTAATAACCATTTTGACCATAACCACAACCATAACCATCATTTGGTAAGAACCATCCAAGAGGCATGTCATTATCAACGTGTCCATCGATAACAGCACGTGCTGAGAATTTATAAGTATCTTCATTTACAGTTCCTTTAAAATTATCAGCATCAACACTAGGCCCTTCGTTATTTAATGTTTCAGCATAGGTATTTTCTGGAATTACATATCCTGAAGCTTGTCCTAGTTCTCTATAAGTTTTACCGTCTTCTAAAACCCAATTTCCACTTGTACTTTCTTCCCATCCATCACGGTTATAGCAGTTTAAATGCGCTAAATAGAAAGCATATTCTGGCAATAACATTGGATTACCTGTAACTGTATAGTATTCGTTTAATAATGTTTCGGCTTTACCGTTGACATCTTCATCGTTTGATACGAAATAATACGCATCAAATTCACTCTCATTATGAGTAGTTGCAACAACTTCTGCACTTGTTTCACCAAAATCGTATTTACCGTCTTTGAATGTATTTCTTAACACTCCATAACCTTCAGTTGACCAATAGAATGGGTTAGGTGAAGAGACACCACCATCAGTCCATGAACTTTCGTTTGCAATATTAATTGATTTTCCTTTATGAGTAAAACGGCCATTTTGTGTTCCACCACCAAAGAAATATTCATCAGCTTTAGTATCTAAACTCTGAACAGTTTTATTACTAATTACTAGAGGCTCTGCCTCACTCATAATTGTTTCTCCGCTTTTGTTTTTGATAGACATTTTTGCAGTTGCCTTATCTAAAACAATCGTTGCTTCATCCGTACTAATTTCCCATACTGTACCTTTATCAGATACATTAGCATCTGGATGTGAATACTTATCTGAGCTATCAGATTGTGCCTGGATTTTTGCTGTATGTGTGTTATATCCTGGAATATCTTTTCTAACTTCAGCATACTCTCCAAATTCTCCTGATGGATCTACATTGTAACGGAAGATCCCATTTTCTAAAAAAGTAATTTTCCCTGCGATTGCACCGTTGTTGTAAGAAATATTGACTACATTACCATCAACATTTACTGAATCAACAGTTTCAAGTTGACCGCGAAATTCTTCAGCAGCTCTTACTGGTCCTGTTTTAACTGATACCACTGTACTAAATACTGTTGCTAAAGATAAAGCACTTAATCCAACTTTTTTTAATAATTTCATTTTATCCTTTCCTTTCATAATTTTTGAATTGTTCTAATAACTTATTACATTGACATATCAGACGGCTTTATATATCATGTAAAAGTTATAAGCACCTTTCAATATGTATTAATGTGTGATTGTAGCGCTTATATTGTACTTTTTTTCACACATTTCACTATTTATAATAATCTTTTTTTTTATTTTTACAATACATCTCAATGTTTCTAAACAATTAAGACAAATTTATTATTAAATAATACAAAACTACAATTATTCAAATCTTTTAATATAAAAATTCTTAAAATATGAATATATTATTATTTTTTGATACGTAAATTACTAAAAATAAAAGACTTCAAAACAATATTTATTAGATGTTTTGAAATCTTTTTTCATACTTACTTTAAATTTTTCTTCAAACCTAAAAAAGATTTTAAATAAAATACTTAATTACTATTTTTATAATATAAATTATGAAAGTCTATTTTTAAAATCACTATATCCAAATTCTTTGATTACTTTTAATTTATCTTTTTGTTTTAATATAATACTTGGCAAATTCATGCCATTAAAAGTATTATTCTTAACCATTGAATAAATTGCCATATCTTTAAACCATAATTGCTGGCCTAGCTTTAAGGGGTGATCAAAAGAATAATCTCCAATAATATCCCCTGCTAAACATGTAGATCCTCCCAAACGATAAGTATATTTCTTTTTGTCAGCTTTAGCACTATTAATAATATCAGGACGATATGGCATTTCTAAAACATCTGGCATATGACAAGCTGCCGATGTGTCCATTATCGCGATATTCATCCCATTATTAACAATATCTAAAACACTAGAAACTAAAAATCCCGCATTTAACGCAACTGCCTCTCCAGGTTCTAAATAAACTTCGACTTTATACTTTTCTTTTATTTCATTAATTATATTTATCAATGCATCTAAATCATAATCATCTCGTGTAATATGATGGCCACCACCAAAATTGAGCCACTTCATTTGATGCAAATATTTTCCAAACTTGGCTTCAACAGCTTTGATCGTTGTAACTAAATCATCACTATTTTGTTCACAAAGAGTGTGGAAATGAAGTCCCTCAATACCTTTTAAAAATTCTTCTTTAAAATTTTCAAGTGTAACACCCATTCTTGAAAATTTAGCACACGGATCATATATTTCGTGTCCTACTTGAGTTGAACATTCAGGATTGATTCTAATTCCACAAGAAGTATTTGTTTTTGCAGCCAAATCTTGATAACGAAGCCATTGGCTAAAGGAATTAAAAACAACATGATCACATATAGTCATGATTTCTTCAATCTCATCATCACGATAAGCTGCACTATAAATATGATTTTCTTTTTTCATCTCTTCATAACCTAATTTAGCTTCAAATAAACCACTAGCAGTAGTTCCATCCAAATACTTCCCAATTAGAGGATAAACACTAAACATTGAAAAGCATTTTTGGGCTAAAAGAATTTTACAACCAGTTTGTTTTTTTACATACTGAAGAACTTTTAGATTCTTTTCTAAAAGTTCTTCATCAATTAAATAATATGGTGTTTTCATTAGTCCACCAATACCGGATCATGATCTTCGATCCATGGTAATCCCCATTTGTTTAATGCATCCATAAATGGATCAGGATCAAACTCCTCAACATTATAAACTCCTGGTTTTTTCCATTTTTCCTGTAATAATAACATCGCCCCAATCATCGCAGGTACTCCTGTAGTATAGCTTACAGCTTGAGACCCAACTTCTTTGTAACATTCTTGATGATCGCATACATTATATAAATAATATATTTTATCCTGTCCATCTTTTTTTCCTTGGAAGATGCATCCAATATTTGTCTTTCCTACAGTACGTGGTCCCAGACTCGCTGGATCTGGCAAGACAGCTTTTAAAAACTGTAGAGGAATAATTTGTTTCCCTTCATATTCAATTGGCTCAATTGATGTCATTCCGACATTTTCTAGACATTTTAAGTGTGTTAAATAGCTTTCACCAAACGTCATAAAAAATCGAATTCTTTTAATTCCAGGAATATTGATTCCTAATGATTCTAATTCCTCATGATGTAATAAATACATATCTTTTTTACCAACTTGAGCAAAATCATACTCTCGTTTGATTTCCATTGGTTTAGTCTCTACCCAATGTCCATCTTCCCAATAACTTCCATTAGCAGATACTTCACGAATATTGATTTCAGGATTGAAGTTTGTAGCAAATGGATAACCATGATCTCCACCATTACAATCTAAAATATCAATATAATTAATTTCATCAAATTCATGTTTTAACGCATAAGCACTAAACACTCCAGTAACTCCAGGATCGAATCCACATCCAAGAATTGCTGTTAAACCTGCTTGTTCAAATTTTTCACGATATGCCCATTGCCAGCTATATTCAAATTTTGCTGTATCTTCAGGTTCATAATTTGCTGTATCAATATAATGGCAGCCAGCAATCAAACAAGCATCCATGATCGTCAAATCTTGATATGGCAAAGCAAGATTTAACACTACCTCTGGTTTAAAGTTCTTCATCAATGCTACTAATTCATCAACATTGTTAGCATCGACTTGTGCAGTATGAATAATTGTTTTTGTTTTATTCTGTAATTCTTCTTTTAATTTATCACATTTACTTTTTGTTCTTGAAGCAATCATTATTTCTTCAAAAACCTCACTATTTTGACAACATTTGTGGATAGCTACTGAAGCAACTCCACCACAACCAATAATTAATGTTCTTTTCATTTATTTTTCTCCTTTATTTATCGCTAATAATAATTCTCTTAAGATTTTACAAGCTAAAGCAGTTGAGGCTCCACTTTGATCATAAACTGGTGATAATTCGTTAATATCCATTGCTACAATATTTAATTTACTTACTTTAATAATTGCTTCTAATAACTCATGAAAAGTTACTCCGCCTGCTTCTGGAGTCCCAGTTCCTGGAAAAACACTAGGATCTAAAACATCTAGATCGATCGTTAAATAAACCGGATACCCATGACATTGTTTAACGGTCTCTTCTAAGCCATTAAAATTAAATTTATTCAAATTAGTATGTTCTTTAGCAAAATAAAATTCAGCCCGCTCACCACTACGAATTCCAAACTGATGAATTTTATGATCACCAACTAAATCATAAGCTCTTCTAATTACTGAAGCATGTGATAACTTTTCCCCTAGATATTCATCTCGTAAATCAGTATGGGCATCAAAATGAATAATTCTTAAATCAGGATATTTATCATAAACTGCTTCTATTGCTCCTAAGCTAACTAAATGTTCCCCACCAATCATACACGGTAATTTATTTGCTTTTATAATTGTTCTAGTTGCTTCTTTAATCATATCTAAAGCTCTACGTGGATTCCCAAATGGTAATTCTAGATCACCACCATCAAAAACTTTAATTTCTTCTAAATCTTTATCCTGGTAGGGGCTATAAGTCTCGATTCCAAATGATTCCTGACGCATTATTGATGAAGCAAATCGGGTTCCAGGACGATATGATGTTGTACTGTCCATTGGTGCTCCAAAAACAACACATTCAGCTTCATCGAAAGAAGCATTTAAACCAATGAATGTTTCTATGTTTTTATTCCACATCTCTAAGTAACTCCTCTACATAATTTGGTAAAGCAAATGCTCCTACATGTATCCCAGGATTGTAATATCTTGTTTTTATATTTAAATCTTTCCACTTATTTTTTTGAAAATCTTTTATAGGATGATATTTTTTTGAGGCAAAGCCAAATAACCAGTGTCCTGATGGATAAGTAGGAATGTGAGCCTGATAAACCTTCGAAATTGGAAAACTTTCAACGATTCGTTTATGAGCTCGCTGCATTGCTATCGCATCTTCTTGATAAAACGGACTTTCATGCTGATTAACCATGATTCCAGTTTCCTTTAATGCTTTGAAACAATTTCCATAAAATTCTTTTGTAAACAAACCTTCTCCAGGTCCAAAAGGATCTGTTGAATCAACAATAATCAAATCATATTCATCTTCTTTATAACGAACAAACTTTAAGCCATCCTGATAATATATATTTAATCTTGAATCCTCAAAACAGCAGGCTGTTACTGGTAAATACTTTTTACTTACTTCTACAACGAGCTCATCAATTTCTACCATGTCAATCTTTTCAATTGTCTTATAACGGCATAATTCTCTAATTACCCCACCATCACCAGCACCAATAACTAATACTTTTTTTACATTTGGATGTACTGCCATAGGAACATGAACAATCATTTCATGATAGATAAACTCATCTTTTTCTGTTAACATCATATACCCATCTAAAGCTAAAAAACGACCAAATTCTTTAGAATCAAATATATCAATTCTTTGAAATTCACTTTTTCCACTATATAATTGACGATCGACTTTAATTGAAAATTTCACTCCTTTAGTATGTTGCTCACTAAACCACAATTCCATCATTTTCCTCCTTCTTTTAAAACATTAAGATTATTGATTTCCATATCCTCTGGTCCTGTCATAAAACATCCCTTTTCTTTAGCATATTGGATATATCTTAAAATTTCTTCTGTAATTTTTTCACCTGGTGCTAAAATTGGGATTCCTGGGGGATAACACATAACAAATTCACTACATATCCGATTAGCACTTTTTTCTATTGGTAATGATTCTTTATCACCATAAAAAGCTTTTTGTGGAGAAATAATTACCTCCGGATTAATATACTCATGATCAAGCATGCCCCCACGATCTTTTTTAAATCTTCTTCTAATTTCTGATAAGGCACCAACAAGCCGTTCAATATTAGCTTCACTATCTCCAACCGAAATATAAGCTAAAATATTACCAATATCGCCAAACTCAATCTGAATCCCATATTCATCGCGCAATAAATCATAAACTTCAATTCCTGCTAAACCAACATCTAAAGTAAAAATGGATAACTTGGTAACATCAAAATCATAAACACTATCACCATTGATCAACTCTTTACAATATGCATAGTAATCGCCGATTTGATTGATTTCCTGTCGGGCATAACGCGCTAAATTCCTGACTTTAGCAAAAATTTCTTTTCCATTTAATGCTAGATTTTTACGAGATATATCTAGACTTGCCATTAATAAATAAGATCCACTCGTAGTTTGGGTTAAATTAATAATTTGTCGTACATAATCAGCATTTACATTCTTTCCTAACAACAAAAACGAACTTTGCGTCAAACTTCCCCCAGATTTATGCATACTAACACTCGCCATATCAGCACCTGCTTCCATTGCTGACAACGGTAAATCCTCACTAAAATAAAAGTGTGTACCATGAGCTTCATCAACTAGCACTAACATCTCATTTAGATGTGCCAATTCTACAATTGCCTTTAAATTAGAACAAATCCCATAGTAAGTAGGGTTATTAACAAGAATAGCTTTAGCATCAGGATTATCAGCAATTGCTTTTTCAACCTGACTAATTGACATTCCTAGTGAAATTCCTAACCGCTTATCGACATCAGGATTGACATAAACAGGAACTGCGCCTGTTAAGATCATTGCATTTATCGCACTACGATGAACATTTCTTGGCATGATGATCTTCTCCCCTGCTTTAACACTTGCCATGATCATACTTTGTACTGATGAGGTTGTTCCTCCTACCATAAAAAAAGCATGAGCTGCATTAAATGCATCAGCTGCCAAGTTTTCGGCTTCTTTGATTACGGAAATGGGATGACATAAGTTATCTAAAGGTTTCATAGAATTTACATCAACACTCATACACTTTTGTCCTAAAAAATCGGTTAATTCTGGATTTCCTTTACCATGTTTATGCCCTGGAACATCAAATGGCACCAAACGCTCTCTTTTCATTTGCTGCAAAGCTTCATAAATAGGCATTTTATTTTGATCTAATTTCACATTATAACCTCCTAGAAAATATTGCTCCCACTATAGATTTCAATCATTTCCTGACGTAAATTATTAGTTATTTCCAACCTTACTTTAGGTGGCAGTTCATATATATCTGTTTTAAACAAATAGTTCTGTAAATCTATTTCTTTAATCAGCATTTTAGTATGAAACAGATTTGCTTGATAAACGTTAATATCTGTAGCATCATACTTATTCAATGTTTTTACATCAATAAATTGTTGAATTGAAGCAATTGGATTATCTATAAATAATTTCTTTCCCTTTATATCCCTAGTAAACCCGCGAATTCGATAATCCATAGTAATGATATCCGAATCAAAATTAGCAATTAAAAAATCAAGTGTTGATAATGGTGAAATTTCACCACATGTTGCTACATCTATATCAACCCTAAATGTGGCAATGCTAGTTTCTGGATGATACTCAGGATAAGTATGCACTGTAATATGACTCTTATCTAAATGTCCTAAAATCACTCGGTCATCTAATTCCTCCATTTTCCCTTGTCGATTCTTCATCATATTATCTTCTGCTAATAACATGGTTACACTGGCGCCTTGAGGATCGTAATCTTGTTTAGAGACATTTAATACATGTGCCCCAATCATTTTAGCAACTTCATATAAAATATCCGTCAGCCTTTTTGAGTTATACTGCTCATCTATATATGCAATATAATCCTTTTGTTCACGTTGACTTTTAGCATAACATACATCATAAATATTAAAACTTAGTGATTTTGTTAGGTTATTAAAACCATATAATTTTAACTTCTCATTCATACCAGTTCCCCTTTTTCAAAATAAAAAAATCAAGCAGGTGCAATCCCACTTGATTATCAATACATTAAAACCATAATAAGTTCTATTAGTTTATTAGTTTCAGAGTCTATATAGCAAGAATCACTTTTACTACTCTTATTGATTGTTTCACAAGTGTGATGTGCCTAAAGCACACGGTTGTATAGTCACCAACTCAATGTCAATTGTATTGACATCAACTTATAAAATTCGAACTTTCGTTCTATCAATAAGGCAACAAAGTTGCCATCTAGCATTTGATCAAATAATTTGAATCAAAAATTCTCGCAAAAATAAACTCCTCTTTTGCTTAATATCGATTATATCTTATCAGTATGTAAAATGCAATATATTTTTTATAAAATAAAATTTATTGTTTAATATAGTAAACAAATTCCCGTTTTAACGGGAATTTGCATTAATTAACTGTTTTCTTTTTTACCACATAAAATAACAATATTACAGTCATTAAACTTCCAACTGGAATCCATATGTTCATCATATCGCCCGTATTAACTGCTTCTTTTCCTGGAATATCACTTGATAATATCGCTGTTTCTTCAGAAACTGTTACAAGCTCGGCAATTGCTTTTGTTAAAACATCTTTTGTAGTATCTACTTGATCCCGTGTTGCTTCTGGATCTTCTAATACCGCCTTGGCTTCATTTAAAGCATCTGCGACTACTGCCCATGTTTTAGCACTATAGTTTGCAGCGTTTAAGCTATTTGCCTTATTGATCAATTCTTGTAATAAGTCTTTGTTTGGTTTCAATCTTAAGTTCAAGAAAGCTTTTACTAATTCTGTATATACTTCATTAACTTCACCTTGCATTGCATTAACATCATCCAATACAACATTTGCTTTATCTAATGCTGGTAACATATTAGACCATGAGGATTCAATGTATTTACTTTCATCTAAACCATTGATTTGATCTACTTGTTTTTGTAATGCTGTTTTGTCACCTTTGTAGAATTGTAACATCTGCATTACATTTGCTAGTCGAGCAAAGGCGTTATTTACTTCAACTTGTGTAGCTTTAGTATTATCATATACTGTTTTAGCGTTTGTTAAAGCTTCATTGAATTCAGTTACTACGGCTGGTACAACATTTTCTAAATTTGCTTTTTCAGCCATTTCAATAGCAATTGATAATGCTTTTTTATCTGTAGCTGCTTCTACATCAGTTTTCACTAAATCATTAATAGCATTATCTAATTCTATGGTCATTTGATCAATTTCAGCTTGAGAATATCTATTCGCTACAAAACTCTTTGCTTCATTTAATGTATTCTCTAAGATTGTATAAGAGTCCACTGTATATTCATCTCTGTTTAGATTTTCAGCATCATTAATAAGTTCCATTAATTGTGAATTATCACCTGCTGTTACAAGCTGATCAATGCTTAATGTTAATTGTTCAAGAATTTGATTTACATCTTCCTGAGTTGCGTTTATATCATATAATATATCTTGTGCCTGACTAACTATACCAATAAGTTTATCATAGCTCATACTCGTAAAATCATTTTCATTTAATTCTACTGCTTTCTGCAATTCTATCGTTAAACTGCTAAAATCAGTTAGCGATTCAACTTCTTTATACAAGCTTATTTCTGCAATAGCTCCAAATATATCTTCGTTAGCAGCATTTACCCCATATGAACTATTTATATTTATTCTTAAATAACGAGCAGTTATAGTAGTATCAAAATTAATTACTGTAGTTCCATCTTTCTTCATTGTTCCACTATCTATTTCCTGCCAATTTTCATCATCATTACTTATTTCAATAGTATAATCTCTAATACTTCCATTTCCATTACGACTTATATATTCTAATTTATCGAATTCAACTTCTTTAGCCATATCTAATTTAAACCAGTGTGGACATTCTGGCTTGCTTCCAATATATTGAGTATGCCAAAAAGTTGAAGTATTATCATCTATAGCATATTGGGCTGGCCCTTCATTTGATGCTCCACTTGTTTCAACTGAATCTGCTGTTGCATTCCATGCTGTTTTATCAAGTTTGATATCATCATTTGTCAATTGATATTGTGCATATTGTTGTTCAACTTCATCATAGCCAAGCGCCCGATTAAGAATTTGAATATCACCAACATTTGCATTTAAATTATCAGCACCTAATATTATCTCATTCTGACTAAATTCTTTTTGTTGTCCCTTTTGATAAGAAGTTGCTGCTAATTCACTATCGATATACATTTTTATCATGCCGTTTAATTCTCTAGTAATATTAATATAATGAATATTTCCGTCATTGATTTTTCCAACCTCTTCATCTTTAGTAGTAGTCGGAACATAACTGTCACTACCAAATGTACCGTTTGCTTTTTCAATTACTGTAGTTATTGTTTGTTTAGAAGATAGAGTTGTTGTTTCATCTTGATAGATCAAATACCCATTTTCATCGATCCTTAATTCATAACCATTTTCTTGTTTTAAAATACTACTATTTTTATCAGCTGTTTGAATAAGCATAGAAATACTATAATCTTTTGTATCTGTATCAAATGCATTATTTGTATTTAGTTTATAGCTATGATTGTCTAATTGTAATAATTGTTGTCTATTTCGATCAAATGTCTGGATTTTAATTTCTTCACCATCAATTAAATCATTCTTATTTTCTACTTTTGCAATAATATAATCTTGATATGCTTTAAAAGAAATATTTTTACTTAAACTTACACCATTTAATCCTTTTAGATCAGCTATCTCTAAATTTATATTACTATCTTTAGTGAATTTCTCGCTAGTTTTGATTTCAATTGTACGATAGTCAGCTAAGATATTTGCTTCTTCTACTTTTTTACCATTGACTGTAAACTTATTTGCATCTTCCACTCGTTTATTAAACTTAATTCTTAATGTATTGTTGTCAATATTCTTTACATATTCAATTTCTGGTGCCTGATCATCTTTTAAACCATATTGATAAATACGTGTTTCATAAGGTTCTAAAGTAACTGTTACTTCATCACCATAGCTTACTTTAACATTACTAGTATCTGATGAATAAGGAAGAATCTGACTTTGTTGAAGATCTTTCATATCTGTTGGTACCCCAACTAGATCATTTAAAGTTAAGGTATAAGTTTTAGTTGTGTTTGTAGGATTTCTAAACGATACAATTCCTTCATCATTATTCCATGAAGAATAGCCATATACTGCTTTTTGTTTAGGAGCGCTTCCAAATAATTTAGCATTCTTTAAAATATGATAATTATTTTGTGCAAACTCTAACACATCTGCTGTTACCTGCCATTTTTCTTCATCCATTAAACTTGGTGAAAAATACAATTCCCAAAATGCTGTTCCTCTTACAGCATTTGACATCATATACTGACGGAATTCATCTGTTGTCATCGTTACTCCTGCAGACACTCCATAAATTGGATCATGATTATAAATATTTTTTAATGGAAACTGTAATTGAGCAGTTTTTACATTAGTAAAATAGATATTATCACGGCCACTAATCATTTTTTGTGCTGAAGTTCCACCATTTGTAGAATCTAACTCATTGTCTCCTGCATTTTGTAACCAAACTGTATTTACCCATTGTAAGATCCACGGACTTGGGTTTACATAACAAGTTGCATTTATAAATAACCCTTTGCCTTCTTTTGCTCTTTGAGCTCTCATTGCTTCAAAAGTATCGGTCCAGTTTTCCCATAAATCACTAGTAAAATACATGTTATTATAACCACCAGTCATGTGGTCATGATCCTCTTGAACACATGGTCGAGAGGCAAAACCATCTAATTTCCAGTAATCTATATCAAAGCGTTCTTGATAATCAGTAAATAAGTTTGTTAAATTTTCAATGTATTTTTTAGAACCAGTACAAATAACTTTTCCTAACGCTGCAGTTGGATGCACATATCCAGTTCCCTGACTTTCAATATACTGTGCAAATGTATCCTGTAATTCATAACCACCCTGTGGGCCTAACCAAACTCCAAAACTAGAACTAAAATTTCCTACCATCTGCTTAGCCGTATAAAATTCGTTTGGAAATTTATCATTAAATTCCCAGAATCCTGTCTGATTATAAGATGATCCTGAGCGACTCTCATCAATTCCTGTATAAGTTGGATCATTATAATTATTCCATCCATCATCAACGACATAAGCGTCTAATGGTTCAACACCATTTTGAGCTAATCCTTTTTCCAAACCAAAAAAACATTTTTCAATACTTTCATCAGTAATAGCCATTCGGTTATCATACCACGAATTATATTGTTTTCTAAAATCTGTTTCAGTTGCAATACTATCAATATAAGCAAAGAAATCTGTTTGTACAACATCACTTTCAATTCCTTGGGCCGCTCCTACGACATTAGGCCAGGTAACCATCTTGCCATCAGTCGTTAATTTATTTTCATCTCTTAATTGTTTTAACGTTTTACCTGAATAATAACGTATTTGCATTTGATTATTAACTACTTTTGTATCAGTAGCTGGAAATTCTGAACCAAAAAATAACCCTTGAGCATATATTGGCTGTCCTAACAACATTTCTGTTTCTTGAAAACTGTATGCTCCAGCATTAACTTTAAAATTATCTGGCCTTGACCAAATACCTTTAGTATCATCAGAAAATTCGAAGTGATCAAGATCAATATAATCAATTCTAGCCGTTTCTTCATCATCAACTTTAGTTTCTAAATATGATCTCATAAAATGATTATCATTTTCCATAACTACAATATAATTAATATCCCAATTAATATCATTAAATACATATGAATCAAATTCAAAAGTAACTTTTTTCCCGTTTTCTAATGAATCAAATTTTATATTTTTTAATGTTAGATCACTTTCTCTAATAATTGTTTCCGGTTTAATTGCCTTTGTATATGCATCCTCATATAATCTAAATTCAGATCCACAAAAAGTTGCTAACTCACTTAAAGAACAAGAATTAGTTATCAATCTAACATATCGCGCTGTATATTCTTGATCAAAGTTTGCATAAACTAAATCAGCAACATTGTATAAACCGTTAACTACATGCAAATTATAATCTTCCCTTGTAAATTCACCGCTACCAGCTTCTATCCAATTATCTCCATCACTGCTAACTTGTAAATCGTATTTTCCAATCGTTCCGTTGATTCCCCACTCAACATTACTATTTCCCGCTCTTTTTTGAAAAGAAAAAGAATTAAAGGTCTCTTCCTTTCCTAGATCGACTGTTAAAATATATGGAAAATCTGTTTTTGTATCATAATATTCTGTTTCTGTAGTGTCATTACCATCAAATAAATTTTTAGCATCTACTTTATTACTGCTCCCTTGTCCCGTTACGTAGCCATTCCATCTACTGCGATCAATTTCCTTAACCGGTTTTACATCTGTATCTTCTGTTAATACGATTGTATTGATTAGAAAATCTTCTGATCCCACTTGTGGAACTAATATTTCTTTAATCCTTTTGTTGACTATGCTCGCTGTTGTTAAATGATTTTCCTGAATCATAAATTCTCTTGAAATATATTCGTTTTCAATAATTACCTGATTTTCATTTCGTTTAACTTCAACGTCACTTTGGGCATATACATTAAGGGGCGTATACTGAAAAAATAATGCTAAAGTCAATCCGGTTACAATTCCTTTTTTTAATAATTTCGACTTTATCATAAATACCTCCCTGATACCAAGAGATTGGATAAAACTATTTTTTAGTTTTATCAATCTTTTTACATTTTTTACCTCCACAGTTACTTTTTTACTGGAATTTAGGCGCTTCATGATGTTATTCAGGTAAATAAATGGAGGTATATTGGTTTATTTTTGTCTTCAAAACCTTGAATAACAATTTCCTTCCAGTATTACTGATCAAACCTTCTTACTTCTTTATCAATTATTTAAACTTTTCTATTAAATAACACTTATAACTTTTAATCTGGAAAATAGAACCTACTTCAAATTTGATATCAATATTGGTCGTAACAGTAATAAGAAAAAATTCTATTTTGACTACTTAAATATAATATTTCTAGTATAATAAAAAAGCTTAGTATTATTCCTAAGTCTAGAAAACTTTTAATATCTTTCATTACTACTATAGCCTCTTTTGCTGTTTCATTAAACTAAATAGTTCAATTGATATTATTTGTTATATTTCTTTTTTTGTAATTACGCTGATCAACATCAATAAAAGAATATTTACTAATTATTTATGAAAAGATCATATGTTAATAACGTATTTAGATATAAAAAAGAACTAAACATGATTTATTGTCCAAAAATATCATTATGAATATCGTTTCCCGTTTGCTTGATAGAATAAATTAATGTTCATATAATGAATTTTGCAAATCTATATCTAATTTGATTACCAATGAAACAATTTTAAATTTCCTATAGTTATAGAAATAAATATTTAATAAAATCAATTATAATAACTGCTACAATTTTTGCAAAAACATTAATGAAAACAAAATAAAACTTTATTATTATTTAAAAATTATTAAATTCCCCTTATTTTAGCGCCTTTTTTTATGATATATCATTGTCTTCCCGTATTTTTTGATATTATTAATTTTCTATTTTGATTTATTTCCCCTTTCTTTGTTAGCGGTTACATTTAAAAATAGAATCTTTTCTCACAACATTATTATGTACTCTATAATTTATTTAGTATTTATAATAATTAGCTTTTTATTTTCCTTTTTTAATTCAAAAAATCTAGTTCATTAAAAATGAACTAGATTCCTTTAACATTTATTCTTGTAATTGCCTTTTTAAGAGCTATTTCTGCTCTTAATAAATCTGTTTGCTCCGTTGCTTGTTTAATTCTTTGTTCAGCTCGAACTTTAGCTTCTTTAGCTCGATTTAAATCAATTTCTTCCTTAGATTCAATTGAATTAGCAATTATTTTCGTTTCATCATCATTAACATATACAAATCCACCACCAACAGCAAATTCATAACGCTGTTTATCAATAATGTAACTCATTTGCGATATTTCAATACCACTAGCAAGAGGCATATGATGAGCTAAGATTCCTACTTGTCCAGCTGTTGTCCGAAGATTTAACTGATCAATTTCCACTTCTTGATAGATACCTTTAGGTGTTACTATTTTAAGCTTAAATTTAGTCATTTGCTAAAGTCTTCGCTTTTTCAATAGCTTCTTCAATTGTACCTACATTGTGGAATGCTTGTTCAGGCAAATCATCATGTTTACCTTCAAGAATTTCTTTAAATCCTTTGATCGTATCTTCAACCCGAACATATTTACCATCCATACCAGTAAATTGACTAGCTACTGTAAATGGTTGTGATAGATAATTACGAACCCGACGTGCTCTAGCTACTGTCAATTTATCTTCTTCACCTAATTCATCCATTCCCAAAATTGCAATAATATCCTGCAATTCTTGGAAACGTTGTAGAATTTGTTGAACACCATGAGCCACCTCATAATGTTCTTTACCAACAACTAATGGATCAAGTGCTCTTGATGAAGAGTTCAATGGATCTACAGCTGGATAAATTCCAAGCGCAGCAATTGAACGGTCTAATACTACTTTAGCATCAAGATGAGCGAAAGTTGTTGCTGGAGCAGGGTCAGTTAAATCGTCAGCAGGTACATATACTGCTTGAACTGATGTAATTGATCCTTTTTTTGTTGAAGTAATTCTTTCTTGTAAAGCACCCATTTCTGTAGCTAAAGTTGGCTGATATCCTGCTTGAGAAGGAACACGACCAAGTAAGGCAGATACTTCTGAGCCCGCCTGAGTGAAACGGAAGATATTATCAATAAATAACAAAACGTCTTGTCCTTGTTCATCTCGGAACTCTTCAGCCATTGTAAGACCCGTAAGCGCTACTCTTAAACGAGCTCCAGGTGGCTCATTCATCTGTCCAAACACTAAAGTTGTTTTTGATAAAACTCCACTTTCTTTCATTTCATAATATAAGTCATTTCCTTCACGGCTACGTTCACCAACTCCGGCAAAAACTGATAAACCACCATGTTCAGTAGCGATATTATTAATAAATTCTTGAATTAATACTGTTTTTCCTACACCGGCTCCACCAAATAGACCGATCTTACCACCTTTAATAAATGGACAAATCAAATCTACAACTTTGATTCCTGTTTCTAAAATCTCTGTTTCTGTTCTTTGTTGTGCATATGTAGGCGCACTACGGTGAATAGGCATCTTTTTAACTTCATTACCCAAAGCCTCTTTTCCATCAATTGGCTGTCCTAAAACATTAAACATTCTTCCTAATGTTGCATTACCTACAGGAACAGAAATTGGATGTTGGGTATTAATAGCATCCATTCCTCTTTTTATTCCATCGGTAGGTCCCATAGCAACACATCGAACAACATCATCTCCAATATGTTGAGCTACTTCAACTACCAATAGTTCTTCACCATTTTGAATTTCAATTGCCGTATTTAATGATGGTAAATTGTTATCACTATCAAATTGAATATCTATTACTGGTCCTTTAGCACTAATTACTTTACCAATTTTTTGTGACATACAGCACCTCCTTATTGTGCATTAGCTCCGGCTACGATTTCACTAATTTCATTAGTAATCGCAGTTTGTCGAGCTTGATTGTATTTTAATAATAATTTTTCTGTAAGTTCATCAGCATTATCATTAGCATTTTCCATCGATGTTCTTCTAGCTGCATTTTCACTAGTTGCAGATTCAATAATATATCCATATATTACTGCTTGAAGATACATTGGAATTAAACTATCTAATACTTCCTCTGGACTTGGTTCAAACAATGTTGATTTATTTGAAATCTCTATATCATCGAATTCATCAGGATCAATAGGTAATAAAGTAACAATACGTGGTTTAAACGTTAAATTATTAATAAATTCCGTATAAACGATCTTAATCTTACTAATTTCTTTTTCACGATACATTTTTGTTAATTCGGCAACTAATTTAGTTACGTCTTTAAAATCAAATGTATTATTTAAATCTTCAAATTTATGATCAGTAACTCCTTTATGATTCTTCAATAGATAACTAGTAGCTTTAGAACCAATACTATAAACATAATCCCCAGGTTTAATTACACCTTTAATTTCTTTAAAGATATTAGCATTATAGCCACCACATAATCCTAAACTTGAGGCAATAACTATATATACTTCTTTTTCTACATCATTATTTTCAGTTAAATAGACACTATCATTATTTCCCTTACAATTAGCTAAAATTCCCGCTACTGTTAAAGCCACATTTGTATAATAAGGTTTTGATTGTTCTAATTGATTCCGCGTCTTACGAAGTTTTGACGTTGCGACTAATTCCATTGCTTTAGTAATTTTCTTAGTCGATTCAACTGATTTAATTCTTCGTTTGATTTCTTGCATTCCTCCAGGCATAGTAAACTACCCCTTTGTTTGAGTTTTTTCAAATTTTGATACAAAAGCACTCATGACATCTTTCATCCGTTTTTCCAAATCACTAGAAATTGCTTTTTGTTCATTAATTTCATCAATAATATCTCTTTGGGTCATAGTAATATGTTCAACTAATTGATCCATAAAAATTGATACTTGTTCTACTTCAATTGTTTTAGTAAATCCGTATTTTAATGCAAATAATGTAATTACCTGGGTAGCAACACTGCGTGGTGAATATTGTGCTTGTTTCAATACCTCACGCACTTTAGCACCATGATCTAATGTTGCTTTAGTCGCTGCATCTAAATCTGAACCGAATTGAGCAAATGCCTGCATTTCAGCATATTGCGCTAATTCTAGTTTTAATGAACCAGATACTTGTTTCATTGCTTTGATTTGCGCTGCTGAACCAACACGGCTTACAGAAAGTCCAGTATCGATTGCTGGTCTAAATCCAGCATTAAATAATTCTTGTTGTAAGAAAATTTGTCCATCTGTAATTGAAATTACATTAGTTGGAATATATGCTGAGATATCTCCGGCTTGTGTTTCAATAATTGGTAAAGCCGTAATTGATCCGCCACCATTTTCTTCATTTAAACGGCAAGCTCTTTCTAATAATCTAGAATGTAAATAGAAGACATCTCCAGGATAAGCTTCACGTCCTGGTGGTCGTTTTAATAATAATGATACGGTACGATAAGCTACTGCATGTTTTGATAAGTCATCATAAACAATTAGAACATCCTTACCTTGATCAAGCCATTCTTCAGCGATAGCACAACCTGCATATGGTGCAATGTATTGAACAGGAGCTAATTCACTGGCAGAAGCGGAAACAACAGTTGTATATTCCATTGCGCCACCTTTACGTAATTTTTCAACAATTTGAGCAACTGTTGAATTTTTTTGCCCAATAGCTACATATACACAATAAATATTTTGACCTTTTTGATTTAAAATCGTATCAATAGCGATTGCTGTTTTACCTGTTTGACGGTCACCGATAATTAACTCACGTTGTCCACGCCCAATAGGAATAATTGCATCAATTGATGTAATTCCTGTTTGTAGCGGCTGATCAACTGATTTTCTAGTCATAACCCCACTAGCAACTCTTTCAATTGGACGAGAATGAGCTGTAACGATTTCTCCATTACCATCAATCGCTTGTCCTAAAGGATTAACAACCCTTCCTAACATTTCATCTCCAACTGGTATTTCCATGATCTTTCCAGTACGTTTTACTTCATCGCCTTCTTTGATCGTACTTTCAGATCCAAGTAGTACGGCTCCAACACTATCTTCATCTAAATTCATAACCATCCCATATACATCATTAGGAAAAGCTAGTAATTCACCTAACATGGCATTATCTAATCCATGAATTAAACTAACACCATCTCCAACTGTCATAACCGTACCTACATCTTTAAGTTCGATTACATCATCAAAATGCTTAATTTGTTCTTTAATTAAAGCACTAATTTCATCTGGTCTAAGCCCCACTATTTTCACCTACTTTCTTAATAGTTCTTTTTTCAATAATGAAACTTTGTTTTTAATAGAGCCATCAAAAACTCGATTATTTATTTCTACTTTAATTCCACCAATCAATGATGGATCTTTAACAACTCTTAAATGAATTGTTTTATTTTCTTTTTTACTTAAAGCTGTTTCAACTTCTTTAACCTCTGCTTCACTAATATCATAACTGGCATATAAAACACCTTCTTGAATTCCAAAATATTCATTAGTTAAAGATTTGAACGCTTTAATTATTTCCATAACATAACGCATTCTTCTCTTTTTTACTAAAAGTTTTAAAAAATTAACAACATAATCATTAACCTGACCTTTAAAACTTTTATCTAATAAAGCACATTTAGTCTCATCGTCAATTAAAACATGACTAAAGAATGGAACAAAATTTGGATCACTTTCAAAAACTTCTCTAATTAAATCAATATCTTTAACATATGCTTCAATTTGATTCACCTCTACAGCTAAATCAAACAACGATTCCGCATATCTAAGTGCTACAGCTTCCACTAGTTAACCACTTCTTCAACAAAGTCTTCAACTAAAGCCTTGTTTGTTTTTGTATCCATATCCTTGTTCATTACCTTAGTAGCTACATCAATTGCAATTTCAACGATTTCTTGCTTCATTTCTGCTTTAGCCTGGGCTTTTTCCGCTTCAATTTCGCGACGCGCTTGATCCATTTTAGCCTTATATTCTTTATTCGCATCTTCCTGGATAGCAGTTTTCATCTTTATAGCATCCTCTTTAGCCTGAGCTACAATATCACGATATTCCATAGCGGCTTGACGTGCCTGTTTATCACTTTCTTCCATCAAAGCTTTAGCTTTAGCATTCATTTCTTTAGCTTCATTAACAGTTCCTTCGATATAATCAGCTCTTTTAGCAAAATAATTTTGCACTGGAACCCATAGATATTTTTTAAAAACGAAGAATAAAACACCTGTTGATAGTAACTGAACAATAATTGTTGTTACATTAGGAAATAATTTTATTTGAATATCAGGCATAGATATTCCTCCTCAAATTAATATACGAATAATAAAATCAATGAAATCAATAAACCATAAATAGCAGCAGTTTCAGTTAATGCGATCCCTAAGATCATCATTGTTCTGATTTTACCTTCCATTTCTGGATTTCTTCCTAAAGCTTCTACTGCTTTACCTGCACAAATACCTTCACCAATACCAGTACCTAACCCAGCACATACTGCGATACCAGCACCGATAGCAATTAAACCTACATTTGTCATTAATATTTCCTCCAATATTTCTATTTTTTCTATATTCTAACTAGATAAATCTAGGTTAGAGCTTATTCATCGTCGTCACTATTTTCCATCATAATCAAAATTGATGATAATGTAACGAAAACTAGAGTTTGTATACATCCTGCAAAAATATCAAAATAACAGTGTAATGCAGGAGCAATGATAGGACCTAAAAAGTTAAAGTTTATAACATGATATGATATCCATGCTGTAAACTGATATACTAAGGCCATTAAAATCGAACCACTTAAAATATTTCCAAATAAACGCATTGAAATAGAAATCAATGGTGATATCGTACTTAAAATATTAGTTGGTGGCCAAACAACATCCCATATATATTTAAAGAAACCTTTTTTCTTTAAAGCATTATATTGAATTAGTACAAAAGTAATAAATGTCATTGTCAAAGTTATTGAGAAATTTGAAGTTGGCGCTTCAAACCCAATCAAACTACTTAAGTTACTAACTAATATATAACAAAATACCATTGCAAAATATGGATAATAATTCTTTGCGAACTTCTTGGGCATAATTGTCTTCATATAATCATCAAATATCTTTACACCTGTTTCTACAACTAGAACTATTCCCTTAGGTTTAGCAGTAGGATCGGCCATAGCTACCTTTTTTCCAGCATAAACAAAGAAAATACCTAAAGCTATCATGATAACTAATGAATATATTAATTCTGCCTGGATAACCACTTACCTCACCTCCTTATTGGCGATTTAAAAAGCCTAAAATTCCAATCGTCATTCTAATTACAAAATAACCAAAAAATACACTTATCAAGTTAAATATGTTATCTAATTTAATCGCCAGGATAAATCCTCCGGCATACAACAACATTTTTAAAATGAACATCATTACTACATATTTAATTGTCTGTCCCATCTTTAAAATAAAATCGGACATTAAAATAATAATATAAAAAGACAAAACACTAACAATATATCCTAGGATAAACCCCAAAGGAAAACTAATTTGTTTTAAGATCATTCCTATGATAATAAAGATTAATAATCCACCTATAAATACTTTTACAGATTGTTTTAAAACATCTCTTTCATTCATCGTTTTCCAGCTCCTAAAAGTATCTTTATGACATAACCAAAAGCTACAAATAGCAGTATTAGTAAGATAGTTGGTCGCGTTTTAAAATATTTATCTAATTGCATTCCTATAACTACAGCCAACAGAAAAATTCCAATTATTTGCAAACCCAACTGTAAACAAAAGAATAGATCCTTTAATAATTTTTTCTTTTCTTGATTCATATGCTAATTATGTAACTTCGATAAAATAATATTCAATTATTAATCAGTTCCAAATAAACGATCACCAGCATCCCCTAAACCAGGAACGATATAACCATGCTCGTTTAACTTTTCATCTAATGCTGCAAGAGTAATATTAACATCAGGATGCTCTTTTTCAATTAAAGCTACACCTTCAGGAGCTCCAACCAGACAAACTAATAAAATATTTTTTGCACCACGTTCTTTAATATTTTGAATTGCCATTGAAGCACTGCCCCCTGTAGCTAACATTGGATCAACAACAATGACCAATGAATTTTCTAAACCACTAGGAAAACGCGCATAATATTCATGGGGAATAAGTGTTTCTTCATCACGATACATTCCAATATGCCCAATCTTTGCAGTTGGAATAATATCTCTAAAACCATCAACCAACCCAATTCCAGCACGTAATATAGGAACTAAAACAATTTGCTGATCTATTTCTTTTCCTACCATTTGACAAACAGGTGTTTCAATTACTTTATCTCTAATTGGTACATTTCTTGTTACTTCATAAGCCATTAATTTAGCAATTTCATCTAAATTTTGTTTAAATATGTATGTTGATGTGTTTTTATCACGCATAATCGTGAGTTTATGCTTAATTAATGCATGATCTAATACTGTTGTTGCCATCTATTATCCTCCTAAATATACTTTATATCTTTATACATTGTCACTTTATCAGTTAAAGCTTTCACTCGTTTTAAGCATTCTTCTTTAACTTCATCTGTTTCTTCATTTTTTAAACGATAAGCAATAATCTTACCAACTTCTTTAAAATCTTCTTCTTTAAAACCTTTTGTTGTCATCGCTGGCGTACCAACACGAATACCACTGGCTTTAAATGGTTTTTCAGTATCGTATGGAATTGCGTTTTTATTAGCTGTAATATTAATTTCGTCTAATAAACGTTCTGCCTTTTTACCTGAGATTCCACAGCTTGCTTTTACATCGATTAAAATCAAATGATTATCAGTTCCATTAGCAACTAATCTAAATCCTTCTTCCTTTAATGATGTTTCTAAAGCTTTAGCATTTTTAATTACCTGAGTGGCATATTCTTTAAATTCTGGCTGCATTGCTTCATAAAAACAAGCTGCTTTAGCTGCAATAATATGCATTAATGGACCACCCTGCATACCTGGGAAAACTGCTCGATCAATAGCAGCAGCTAATTCTGCTTTGCACATAATTGCCCCTCCACGAGGTCCTCGCAATGTTTTATGTGTAGTTGTTGTTACGATGTCAGCATGTGGAAATGGTGAAGGATGTAATCCAGCAGCTACCAAACCTGCAATATGCGCCATATCCACCATAAATAAAGCTCCAACTTCATGAGCACATTTAGCCATGTATTCAAAGTCAATAATTCTTGAATAAGCACTTGCTCCAGCCACAACTAATTTTGGTTTGATTTCTTGACATTTTTCTCTAAAATCCTCATAATCAATAGTTTCAGTTTCCCTAGTTACACCATAACTATGAAACTCATAATTTATTCCTGAATAATTCAAAGGATGTCCATGAGTCAAATGACCACCATCAGCTAAAGACATTCCTAAAACTTTATCACCATGATTTAATAAAGCCATGTAAACAGCCGTATTGGCCTGAGCTCCACTATGTGGCTGAACATTGGCATACTCAGCACCATATATTTTACAAAGTCTTTCTCTAGCTAGTGTTTCCACTTCATCAACAAATTTACATCCACCATAATATCTTTTTCCAGGATATCCTTCAGCATACTTATTGGTAAGTACACTTCCCGCTAATTCTAAAATTTGTGGTGAAACAAAATTTTCAGATGCAATCAACTCAATGTTGTTTCTTTGACGATTTAATTCTCTTTCAACGCTTTCAAATACAGCAATATCTTTCATTTTATTCTTCCCCCTCGTAAGCCATCATTTTTGCAATTCTTTGATCATGACGACCACCTTCATATTCGCCTTCAAGCCAGGCTATCAAAATTTCTAAAGCTAATCCCTCACCAATAACTCTTTGTCCCATAGCAAGCATATTGCTATCGTTATGAGCTCTGGTCATTTTAGCGCTATATACATCATGACATAGTGCACATCTAATTCCCTTTACTTTATTTGCAGTGATACTAACCCCAATGCCTGTTCCACATACAACAACCCCCCTGTCGCATGTGCCATTGGCTACTGCTTTCGCTGCTTTTCCTGCAAAATCTGGATAATCACAACTATCTTCGGTATATGTTCCGAAATCTTCTACTGTGTAACCATTAGTTTCTAAATAGTTTTTTAAAACATTTTTTAATCTTAATCCACCATGGTCACAAGCCATCGCAATTTTCATTTAACTACCTCCGTGATTTGTTCCTCAGAAATATCACCAATTCGCAATATCTCTATTTTACCCTTACTTAAATCAACAATCGTACTAGCCTTTTTACTGATACATTCACCTTCAACGATCATTGGAATCTTACCATCAAATACTTTTTTTACAGCTTTATCATCAACAAGACTAGCTTCACCAGACAGATTAGCGCTCGTTACTAACATTGGTCCCGTTAGATTCAATAAAGCTAAAACAAATGGATCATCAGGAATCCTAATTCCAATCGTATCAAGGAATGCTGTAAAATAATCATCAATAAACGGGCGTTTTTTTAAAATGATAGTGATCATGCCTGGCATAAAAGCATCAATAATTTTTTTGGCTGCTTCATTAACATAAGCATATTTTTCAATATCTTCTGGCTTAGCGATCATCATTGAAATCGCCTTGCCTTTATCTCGATGCTTTAATTCATATAATGCATCTAATGCCTGATGAGAGCCAAATTTGACTCCCAACCCAAAAACAGTTTCAGTTGGAAAAGCGACAACTCGATTATCGCTAATTAACTTAGCGATTTGTTCTATGTCTTCTTTTTTAACCGAAACTGTATTCATGATATCACCTCATTTGCCCCATTATACAATAAATATTTATAAATTTGTAGTTATTTTATAGATATTTTAAGTATCATAATTATAACTTCTATTTTACCTGCCATCGACATTCTTTCATATCAACATTACCATTAGCTTTAAATTTAACTCCTTCTTGTAATAACAAATAACGTTGCTCATGCCAGTTTGGTACCAGACGTCCTGCACTGTTTACTACGCGATGACATGGGTAATTGCCATACAGTGAAGAAAAACTTAGAATCTTTCCTACTAACCGAGCATTATGTTCACGACCAGCCAACGTTGCTATTTGTTTATAGCTAGCTACTTTTCCTTTAGGAATTTCTGATACGATCGCTAATACTTGATAAATCAAATCTTCATTCATTTGTTTCTCCTCTTTGCTTCAATACTGCATTTTATAAAAAGTTTATAACCTATTTTAATCCTTTTTTTACAAAATTTCATCATTTTTTAATTAAAATGACACTCTAAAAGTGTCATTTAATTTTTACATCGATAAATTTTTAATAGTTTATTTAAATCTTCGATCCGTTCACTTATTTCAAGTCCTTTTTTAGTATCTTTAATCAATTCCTGAATTTGGCGTGTATAGATGATTTGAGAATCATATTCCATATCATTATTGATATTAAAACTATATTCTTGATTAATTAAATGTGTTTTTAAACGCATTCCATGACTATTAGAAATCAAAGTATATCCTGCTACACCTGTTTTTCCCTGATACTGTAAACAAAAACCACCATCAATTACTACACAATGATTATTTCCTTTCAATGGGTTTTCACCATCTTTGACCTTAACTGGTGTATGTCCGTTAATAATCATACTTACAGGATCATGTAAATTAAATTCAGATAGAATCTTTAAACAAATTTTTTCATCATTGATATAATGATAATATGGATCTTTAACTTCTTCTTGAGGATCATCTAAAACAATCTTTCGACCACATAGTGGCGATTTCTTTCCACACCACAAATACCAAAAATAATCAATTATTTCTGGTTGGGGATCATTGAAAGCTTGATGAATTTTATGATCAACTTCATCGAAATATTTTCGTCCTGCCAATTTTTGACCAAAACAATCATGAATATAAAAATCGCCCTTTTCATCTAATGGTACGCATCCATGAAGCAAAAGATTATGATTAGTCTTTAAATATAATGAACCATGTTCATAAATAAATTTTATGTGCTTTTTTAAACGCTTGCTACTAGCAAAGCTCTTTTTTAAATCATCAATAATAAATAATTCCATTTTGTCTAATGGCTGAGTATCTGGGTGACTAACACGATAAGTCATTTGCCATTGGGGATAATTATTAATCAGTCTAGTTTCAAGTTTATTTAATATTTTCATTACTAACTTTTCCATCGCCTCCAAATAATTAATATCTGGATAACACTGGCTGGCATGCATCATCAAAATTCTTAATGGAATCCCATAGCTTTTTTCTAAAAGGTCAATATTTCGATATTTAAGACAATTTTTAACTACCGTCATAATACAAGCTAAATTTCCTAGATAAGCCCCCATCCACAAAATATCATGATTTCCCCATTGAATATCAACTCGCTTATACTTTATTAAATCATCGATAATTTTATCTGGTTCTTTGCCACGATCAAAAATATCCCCTAATATATGCAGCTGATCAACTGCAAAATGTTTAATAATTTTAGTCAGACTTTCAATAAAATAATCTTGTTCACCAAGCTCAATGATTGAATCAATAATATGGAGATGATAAACATACTGCTGATCCATTTCATCGAGTTGTGCGTGTAATAATTCATCAATAATTTCTGAATACTCGTTATTAATATTATGCCGAACTTTACTGCGTGTATACTTAGATGTAATATAACGTGCTAATCTAATTAAACGTAAAATAGATTCTTTATACCATTGTTGATCAAAATTTTTAGCAGCTAATAATTTTCGAGGATAATAAACAAGATAACATAGTTCATTGATCTGCTGTGAAGTTATTTCCTGACTAAAAAGCAAGTTGACTTTTTCTTTGATTACGCCTGAACAGTTATTCATTAAATGTTTAAATAATTTATATTCTCCATGTAAATCAGAAATGTAATGTTCTGTCCCTTTAGGTAAGTTCAGTATTGCTTTAAGATTAATTATTTCTTTGCAAATAGCTTGAATCGTTGGATAGTCTTTAGCTAAAGAAGACAAATATTTTTCATCGATACTTAGCATAATATCTCCTTTATTTAAATAGGCTTATATCTTTGATATAAGCCTATGCGTATGATTATTTATAATAGTTTAATAAGATTTTTTCTGCTTCACTGTTCCATAAGCCTTTAGTTTTCTTAGTTGCCTGGGCTAATTGTTTAAATAAATCATTTGTTTTTCCCAATTCTTCAAAATCATCAATTGCTGTTAAAGGCATTTCAATATGAGTGTAAATCAATTTTTTACCACCTGGAATATTTGGTAGATTTTTAGTAGTTTCAGCAACAGCATCTAAACCACCGATATGCGTAATCATTACGGCACTATTGATCAATCCTTTGGCATCTTTATCAATAGCTTCTTTCATATCATCAATCGTTCCCCCAGTACTTCCTAAAATACGATGTCTTGAATAATGGCAATTGTATAAATTCATATTGGCTGAGAAATTAGGATCTGTTGGTCCAGCAAATAAGTTTAAATTACCGTCATAAGCCAATAATTCATCTCCTAATTCAGAAACTGCTTTATTAGGAATATAAACGAAAACATCATCATAACCTTTTCCATCAGTAAGTGCTAATAATTCTTCTTTTTGATTTTCCATATTTGCGGTATTGACATAATGTAATTCAACCCCATGTGCAGCAGCTTCTTCAACTGAGATAACTTCTTTAGCACGAGCAATTCTTTCATCAGAAATTTCTGTAACAACTACACGTTTAGGTTTATTTTCATAAGTTAAAGCATAACTTACAGCACCTAATCCCATTGGTCCACATCCACCTAAAATTAAAATATTACCGCCTTCTTTAGTTCCCATTACATGATCATAGCATCCAGGAACTGTATGATAATGAGTATGGAATCCTGAAATGACACAGCACATTGGTTCAGCTACAGATGCTGCAAAATAACTATCGCCTTCAAAAGTCCATAAACAGTCCGCTTCAATGATATCATTTGGGAAAATACAGTATTGTGTATCTCCTCCACACCATTGATAAGAATATCCTGGTGATTCCATTTGACCAGGAATTGCTGGCTGTTGTGCAAATTTTTGCCCTGGTTTAAATTTATCTTGCCATTTTTTTCCAACCTTTACGATATCTCCAGCAAATTCATGTCCAATAATAATTGGATTATCGTAAACATCATTAGGTACTCGTTTATGATTAGCACCTTGTTTAATAGTTTTATATGTTGACATACAGATACTATCTGAAACTACTTTTACTAAAATTTCATCATCTTTAATTTCTGGTAATTCAAATTCTTCTAATCGTACATCATCTACACCATATAAGCGTACCGCTTTTGTTTTCATTTTTTCTCTCTCCTCTATCTAAAATCAATTTCGACTTCTTTCATTAACATCTCGACAACACTGCGACTTGGTGCTTTTGTTCCCTTAGTCATTACAGCTCCAGCTGAAGTAGCAACTGCTAATTTGATCAATGGAATTAATTCTAAATCTTCGCTAATTCCATATGCAAGAGCTCCAACCATTGAATCTCCAGCCCCAACAGCTGAATGGGCTATTATATTTAAACCTTTTACATATGCTGTTTCTTCATTAGTGATAAAGATTGCTCCCCTTGATCCTAATGAAATAACAACTGTTTCTATTCCTTTATATAATAATTTTTTCGCATGACTTACTAACTCAACATCATTAACTTCTTCAGATATTCCAAAGTATTTACATAATTCATACTTATTTGGTTTAATCAAAGTCGGAGAAGCTTTTATTCCCTGGGTAAATAGATCCCCATCGGCATCTAAAATAACTTTCGCCCCTTTAGCTTTGATCATCGTAATTAATTCTTGATAAATAGTTACTGGTACGCCACTAGGCACACTTCCAGCTAAAACAACAATATCATTTGGCTTAACCATTTCTATTAGATCTTCTTTTAAATAACGTAGATCATTTTCACTAATTTGATCTCCCGTATCATTTAATTCGGTTAAGTTCATATCACGATCTAGAACCTTTAAGTTGATTCTAGTATTACCTTCTACATGTCTGAATTTATATTCTAATCCTAAACTATCTAATTTATCCTCAATCCACTTTCCGTTACTACCAGCAACAAAACCTGTACAAATAGATTTTCCGCCTAATTCTTTGATTGCTTTAGAAACATTGATACCTTTTCCACCAACATCAAGAATAATATTATTTAAACGATTTAATCCATTAGGAATCATTTTTTCTACATGTGCTGTTTTATCAATAGCAGGATTTAAAGTTACTGTAATTATCATGATTATTCTCCTTTTGTTAAAACATCATATATACGATCAATATCTTTACATGCTACTAACTCATCAACAGTACTCATATCACTTAATTTTAAAGCAATATTTGTAAGAATTTCCATGTGATCATCACCCTTAGCAGCAATTCCAATTACAATTCGGGCTTTATTACCATTCCAATTAATCCCATCTGGATAGATCATTACTGCAATTCCAGTATTTTTAACATAGTCTTTGACATCATATTCACCATGAGGAATAGCAAGATCGTTACCAATATAAGTAGTTAAGTCATGATCACGATTTAACATTCCCTGGATATATGGTTCTTCAATATATCCTTTATCCTTAAGCAGTTTTCCTACTGCAATAATTGCTTCATCACTAGTTGTTGATTTACAATCTAAAACGATTGATTCTTTGGCTAAAATACTATTGTTGTCCATCATTTCATTTATCTCCTTCGCTATTTGTTGAAGTCTTTGATCATCTAAGAAGTTATCTATGGCATATACTTTTAAAAATCGGTATTGATTCTTTATAGAATTTATTAATGCTCTTTGTGAGATTACAACATTACAGTCATAGGGAATTTCGTATATTGCACAGTTAGAGACTTTTACGTCAATGGAAACAAATTTTTTTAGTAGGCTGGCACCCAATGCACTAGATCCCATTCCGGCATCACAGGCAAAATATACGTTAATTCTAGACATCTGTTATTCCTCCTCTTTAATTACATTAATAATAAATTTTTGTAGAACATCATTAAATATATCAGCAAGATTTTCTTGATCACTTTTTGCTAGATTATCCAAGAAGTTATCATCTTCAATTAACATCGCTGAAACATGTGACATTAGTCTTTTTTGAATTTGTGTAGCTTTGCTAGGTAATAGCATTAATAAAACTACTCTGATATTATCTAATTCCTTATTTACAAAAGTTTTTTGATCAGGCTTTAAAATTTTTATTATACATTGATTAATTAAATCTGTTGTTGTGTGTAATAAGGCAAAGCCAAATGAGTTATAAATATTACTTCCCTTACTTTCACGTTCTTTTATTTGCGTCACTAAGATTGGATCATTAGATACTTGTTGACATAATGTCAAAATTACGTTTTCTTTATTAGCGTTATTGGGGATGCTGGTAATTGTCAGATTATCAATTAAGTGTTTGATATTATCTAATATTTCAATTAGATTGATTGACGGGTATTGTTTATTAGTGGTTATGGGTTTTTGTTGCCGTTTATTTTTAATAGCTTCAATTACATTTGCAACATCATTTTGATTAAGTATAGGGCTAACGATTATGGCTTCTTTAATTGCAAAAGTTGAAATTAATAATTCACAGTTATTATTATTTATCTCACTAATTGATAATGGGACAAGATTGACATTTTTATCAACGATTCGTTTTAATCTTGCTACTAGTAAAGCAGAAATACCAATACCACTGCTGCAAACGATCCCTACATTAATCGGGCGTTCTACCTGATTTAACTTGTTGCGCTCGATTGCTGCAGCAAAGTGTAAGACTAAGTAGCCAATTTCATCTTCATTTAATGTATAGTTATATGTTTCTTCAAAGACTTTACAAGCTTTTTGCGTAATTTCGAATATTTCTTGATAACTTTCTTTAATTTGTTCTAACATTGGATTATAAATTGGTAAATTATATTCTAAGCGAACCATTGCCGGCTCAAGATGAGCTGCAAGGCTTTGGTACAATTCATAATCACTATATAAATTTATCTGATACTCATTAAAAACATTTAACATTGCCATAATGAGATCATGATATTGTTCAACTTGATTTTCATCATCTTTAATAATTGCTGATTTAGCACTTTGAAGATGAATAGCTACAAAAGCACATTCAGTATCTTCAATGGTAATATCAAAAGCTTTTGCTAAATAATCAACCATTATTTGAGCATTTTGATAAGCTTTACGATCATTAATTAAATTAAATATCGCCCGATTATCTTGTAATGCTTCACCTTGTTTAATTCGGTTGATGGCAATCATTAAGTGTATCAATAAGCCCATGTACGAGCTTTTTGCCATATTATCTAAATTGAGTTCTTCATGATGCGTTTTAAAGACCTCTAATATAATTTTTAATACATCATAATCTAATAGTTTATTCATATTCGAATTTTTAGTAACTGAAATTTGATTGATTACATCTTGGATGTTATAGCGATCGAAGTCAACATTCATAATATGATGCTGTACCGTATTGTTGATAATTGTTGAAATGGCTCTACGAATCTCTGACTCATCAGCTTCTAAACCAACTCCGTATCCGGGTCTTCGAATCATCTTTATATCATATTTAGCAAAGAATTTTTCTAAATCATCAAGATCATGAGAAATCGTTGCTTCAGATACTTGAAACTTATTACTATAGTAATAAAGTTTCTGGATTTCATTAGCATGTAATAATTCCAAACAAAGCAACTCTTGGCGTTCTTCTTTATCCATGTAATCAATTTTTGATCCCTGAATATCCATTATTAGATTTTGTTTTGCTTCTTCTGTTCCTGATATTAAGATTCCTTTTCCCTTTTTTGAAAGGATTTTTAAATTCATTTTTTGTAAAGAGTTTTTTAATTGAGATAGTTCTCGCATAATTGTTCGAGTACTAATGTTTAGTTGATCTGATATTTCTTGATAAGTGATGTAATCATCTCTTAATAAACATATTGATAAAATTTTTGCTTCACGAGATGAATACATCATCTTTACCTCCAATTATTTTAATTTATTAACTATTTCATCATATTCGCTGCCACCCATAAAATTAGTAATTGGGAAGACTACAACGTTTGGTAAATCTCCTTTTACCCGACTGACCAACGATTCATGAGTTACAACTACTTCTGTATCTTTGGGAATATCATTGATTGCATAATGTGGCACATCGACATCAATACCTGCTGCTTTTAATTTCTTTGTAAGTAAAGCAGCTCCCATTGCACTTGATCCCATTCCAGCATCACAGGCAAAGACGATCTTGCGTAATTGATTATATGCAATTTCAGTTTTTGTTCCCTTCATTTCTTGAACTTGAGTTTTTGTTGTTTCTAAATCAGCATCATTGTTTTTATTTCTTTTTAAAATAATTGATGCAATGACCATAGAAACGGCAGTTGCTGCAATTACACTTAAAATTACCCCGATATAACTGCTTCCTTTACACATTCCTAAAATAGCGATGATACTTCCTGGAGAAGCTGGAGAAACTAATCCTGAATCAAAGATTACATTAACTAAGACACCTGTTGCCCCACCGGCAATAGCCGCTAAAATCAAAGCTGGACTCATTAAGATATATGGGAAGTAAATTTCATGGATACCTCCAAAGAAATGAATTATTGCTGCTCCTGGTGCTGATGATTTGGCACTACCTTTTCCAAAGAAGCAATACGCTAATAAAATTCCTAATCCTGGTCCTGGATTTGCTTCAATCAAGAAGAAAACTGATTTTCCTGTATCTAATACATCTTGAATACCTATTGGTGAAAAAATACCATGATTAATTGCATTGTTCAAAAATAACACTTTTGCTGGTTCAATAATAATTGATACCAGAGGAAGTAATCCATGTTCAACAAAGAAATTAACTCCGGCAGTTAAACCATCGTTTAATGCTAAACATGCAGGATTGATTGCAAAACATCCTAGAATCGCTAAAAAGAATCCTAAAATTCCTGCTGAGAAGTTATTGACTAACATCTCAAATCCTTGTGGTGTTCTATCCTTTAATAATTCATCTAATTTTTTAATTAACCAAGCTCCAAGTGGTCCAGCAATCATTGCTCCAATAAACATTGGAATTGGTGCTCCTACAAGAACTCCAATCGTCATTATTGCTCCAACTGTAGCCCCTCGTTGTCCATAGACATTGTGCCCACCAGTGTATCCTATCAAGATAGGTAATAAATACTTATTCATTGGCTCAATTAGAGTTGCTAGGGTTTCATTAGGTAACCAACCATCTTCCATAAAAAATGATGTTATCAGTCCCCATGCAATGAATACAGCAATATTGGGCATAACCATTGCACTTAAGGCGCGTCCGAATTTCTGTAATTTTTCTTTCATCGTTTTTTCCTTTCCTTTCCTCTTTACAACTCTTACTATACATGCCAATTAAAGCGTTTTCAATTTAATGAAAATGAAGTTTGTCACTTGTATAAAATGACAAAATTTAAGAGTCTTGGTAGGCTTATTGTTTGACAATTTTTTACTTTTTTGCTCATATCATTTTTTTGCTATCTTTTATTATACGATAGTTACAAATAGTTGAGAACAACTTTATTTACTTAATCAAAAATCACCTAAATTATTAGCCATAAATCTGACAAAAATTTTAGTTAATTTACTTTTTTGCTCTTTTAAGATATAATATATTCTATAGTAAGTATAAAGGATGGAGTATAGGATGAAAAATTTTGGGAAATTATTATTAACATTATTATTATGCTTTAGTGTTGTTGGATGTTCTAATAGCAAAAGTACAGAAAACATTACTAAAGAATTAAAAGAAGCTGGATATACTATTAAATATAATAGCGATGAGTATACCACCGTTACAGTAAGTGAATCAAGTGGCGGAAAAGAAAAAAGTCAATATATTGGATATGTTGAAGATGATGCAATTTCATCTATTGCTTATATTGAACTACCTGAAGATTCAGAAAATTATGAAGATATGATAATTGGTTTTATCTATGCTAGTGAAGATAGTGATTCTGAAGTAACAGACACTGTTAAAGAAGCTGCTGAAAAAAAATTAAAAAAGCTTGATTTAACTATTGATGATTTAGCTAAGTACTTTTTAGATATCCATAAAGATAAAGGTGAATCGCTAAATTAAA
>BAHP02000087.1 GCA_000508865.1 Clostridiales bacterium VE202-01 | reverse complement strand
AAAATAATTCACCGAATAACACTACAGAGAAAATACAAACACTGGAAATGGCGGTTTTCTGGTGGAGAAAAGAATAATAGTGAGATATAGAGTGAACAAAGATTCATTTGAAGAATATATCAAAGAGTCCGAGTCTGATAAATGGGATAAAGGCTATGCGTGGCATACAGCAATTGGTCTACAGGCTGTTGATGGGCTGAGGACATCGGAATATCTGATGCGCACTGCTGTTCGCAATATCGAGGGCGAGATATCTTTTGATGAAACAAATGCACTTTTGCAGAGCTACTATGAAGAAAACCCTGCCCACGATGCTGAGGATTGCACCGAAGAGGCCGACAAGGTTTCGGCAAAGATTGCAGCTCTACTGTCCGAGCGAGCATTTAGTTTTACGCCCAATGAGTATATCTCCATTCACAGGAAGCTGTTTACTGGCATTTATTCTCATGCAGGAATAACATCACAAAGAAGGAATGGGTGCTGAATGGAACGACCGTGCTCTACGGAAGTGCTACAGAGTTACGGAAAACGTTGGATTATGACTTTTCTAAGGAGAGGGAGTTTTCCTACACAATCTTCTGTTGAATGAGAACCATCCGCTTTATAACCGAACATTGCACATCAGTGAAGCATTTAAGAAAACAGAAAAACCGGACATTGAAACTATAAAACCGGATATTGAAAAAGTTTTCCAGCCTAAAACGGTAAGTAATATTTTGAAGCTTTATGAAAAATTTTCAGATCAAACAATTTTCGGACGTTCAGATGTGATGAAAGTGATTGGTATTAGGCCATTTAGAGCTTCTGAGCTTTTGAGAGAATTGACAAAACACGGCATTATTGAGCCAGTATCTGGTCATGGAAAAGGAAAATACCGATTTCGTCTTCAGTAAGATTGAGGCAATGTTTTTTGGGATAAAGCATAGGAACTATAAATAGGTCAGATGGTTTCTGACCTATTTAAAATTCTAATATAATAATTTTTTGGACAAATTATTTTGGGAATTGTGTTGTATGGTAATGGTAAGACTGATAAAATACAGACTCAATACCGGAGAAACCGAATATATCCTCTTGTGCCATGTAGAGGCAGTCTGTCTGCTAATGAGAAATGATCAGTAAATCAAAGTTTTTTGCAGAATGGTAATACAGGAACTGAATTATCTCAGAATTAATATATAAATGTTGATATCCCTTTTTGGTAAACACATAAGATTGTAGGTGATTAGAAAATGAGAAAAGTTATTTTGTACATTGCCATGAGCTTGATGGTTACATTGCAGATCAAAATGGAAACGTAGATTGGCTAAATGAATATGATAGTGATGAAAATGTGGAAGGGACAGACAGCTATTCCTTGTTTCTTGATAAGGTGGATACAGTCATAATAGGTTATAATACTTATCATCAGATTGTGACGGAATTATCTCCGGAACAATGGGTATACAAAGGTTTGAAGAGTTATGTTATTACACATAACAAAATACTGTCAAATTCGGAAATTGTGTTTGTAAATAACAGTCCGAGTGATCTGATAAAAAATTTGAAGAAAGAATCTGGAAAAGATATTTGGATATGTGGTGGAGCAAGTATTATCAAGCAGCTTATGCAGGAAGATTTGATTGATAGGTACTATATTTCTGTTATTCCAATAATTCTCGGAAATGGTATTAAGCTTTTTGATGAGATTGACAATGAAATAAAATTAGATTTAGTTCAAACAATAAGGAGTAACAGTGGTATAGTAGAGTTAGTATATGAACATAGAAGTAATGGAAGATAAAAGTGAAAATTTGTATTCACCTTATATGTTCATGGCTTAGTTTTGTTAATAAAAATTAAGGGAAATATTGAAACTGTTTGCCTTTTATCAAAAAAAAGCCAGTAAATCAAAGGTTGTCACCAGTTTGGAGCGAATGTTTTTATTGAAGTATAGAATGTAGATATGTTTTCGAAAAGGTTAAATAACAGAGTTGTAGGAAATTGTATGAATATAGAACTATAAAATAAACCGCTGGAGCGTGGAAATTTTCCATGTACCAGCGGTTTTTAAATCAATCTTAACAAGGGATACTGCCTTTGATGGAAATGGATATGAACTTCATGCTGAAAAAACTAGATCACATCAAGGTCTTTGTGGATGAAATATTACTGGTGGTGTTCTTGGAAGGGACTGAAATTGGATGTAAAAAAGAAAAAGAGTAAGAAAAGTGGTCGATTGGTAGTTTTAGCGATTCTAATCAGTCTTTTTTTGCTATTGTGAAATCTAGCGTATGTAATAAAATATCAATACTTGAATAGTTTGAACATTTAGAGATTACCCTATGAAAAAGAGAAAATATGATGTATAGAGAATATGATAAATTTATTGTAGGTACAGAAATTTTGATAATACAAATAAATTATTAGATAAAAATCAAAAGGAATTGTTAGAACTTATAACGAATGATATAAATGAAGATAGGAAATGTTTATTAACGTAGGAAAGACAATTATTTAAATCGGTGTCAGTAAATCAGGGGCTTATTTTGATATGTATAGAAATGAGATAAAAGTACAAATATTAAATAAATCATATCAACATATATTCTTAGATAAACAGTAATTTTAGAAATATTGATTTTAATATTTATATTCATCAACTTCTTTCATAGATGATAATACTTATTGGTTATATAACTATTTTATTATTTTTAAATAATCATTTTGATACATTTTAGTATTTATAAAAGTGTAAAATATTTTTTGTAATAAATGATAAAAATGAAAGAAAAACTAATTTTTGTTGTCTATATAGATGAAGGGATATTAAATAATAGGGAAAGGAGGTTAAGTAATGAAGGATGATGAAATCATTGAATTATATTGGAAACGCTTAGAAGCAGCTATTTTTGAAACTGATCGAAAATACGGGCACTACTGTTATACTATTTCTCATAATATTTTACATAACCATGAAGATGTAGAAGAGTGTGTTAATGATACCTATGTAAAGGCATGGGAATCAATTCCGCCCCAACGACCTAAATGTTTATCAGCATTTTTAGGGAAAATCACACGTAATATTTCTTTAAATAAATATAAGCATTACAATACAAAAAAGCGTGGATTAGGACAAGTAGAACTTGTTTTTACAGAACTGGAAGATTGTATCTCTTCACCGGATAGTGTTGAACAGGTCATTGATGAAAGATTTTTGATTCAATGTATTAATCATTTTCTTTATAATTTGCCGGAGTTAAAAAGAAATATCTTTATTTGTCGTTATTGGTATTTATATCCAATTTCAAAAATTGCTGAAAAATATGATATGAGTGAAAACAAAATTAATTTAATGCTATTTAGAATGAGAAAAAAATTAAAGTTATATCTTAAAAAGGAGGGCATAATTTTATGAAAAGTGAAAAGCTGCTTTATGCAATTGGAGAGATTGATGATGATTTGGTGAAAAACGCACTATCAATGAAAAAAAGAAAAGTATATCAGCCAAGAAGAAAATGGGTAATTGTTACAACCTGTGTATCTATGGGATTAATAATAATTAGTATATTAAGTATAAACAAGTTCAGATTTTTAAATAATGAACAATCTACAGTGCAAACACAAATAATAATAGATTATCACACAAATGTGTCTGATCTTTTAATGAATGAAAAGACTAGTTCTAGTGAAATATTAAATGTTCAAGTATTTCCCGTAATGGGGCGAATTGCAACATATCATCAAGTAACTGTTAGTACTAAAGGGATGGAACTATTACCAGATAGTCTTGGCAAACCTTTAGAGGGGGTAGATAATTGTTATCGACTTTTAGGGCATAATGAATTACAGTATCTTATTGTCCAAAATGGTGATGATTTTACATTATGGGAGTTTGCATCATTTCTGGTTTGGGATGATGAGACATTTGATCAAGTAAAAAATGATTTTTTAAAGGGAAAATCTGAGTGGTCTAATTATCCATGGTTTAGCTTAGAAATGGATTTTACAGCATATAGTTATGATATGGTATTAAAAGAAATTTATGGCTTAACTTCAGCAGATGCTATTTCAAGTATTGTTGTAGGGGTGGCTGATATGGACAATACTGAAGCAGGATTAGCTTTACAAAAGGAAATAGGTGAGATTACGATTACTGATAAAAATGACATTGAAGATATATACAAAATTATATCTACAATGAATTGTTTGGATGATGATAATTGGGAGAAAATAGGAATTGGTAGTGATACAAGCACTTTAGAAAAAGTTCGGCAAGGGCGATATCTTACCATTAATTTTAATGATAATATGCAAATTGATGGTTTGAAATATACAGGAATTTCAAAACAATTTTATGAATATGGAGGAGTTGCTTATAATGTGTTAGATAATAATGATGCTAAAAAGATTGAAAAAATTTTAAAAATATAAATTATAGGCAGAAAAACGTTGTAGAGATTTTTCTACAACGTTTAACAATTTTTAAACTAATTCTCTAAGAACTTGAATAACGCCATCTTCTTCATTGGATTTAGCGATATGTTTAGCAATCGCTTTTAATTTTTCAATTCCATTACTCATCGCATATGATTCTTCACTATTTAATAATAATTCATAATCATTCATTTGATCACCAAAAGCCATACATTCTTCTTTACTAATATGAAAATAATTTTGAATAAATTTTAACCCTGTCCCTTTATTAACACTTTTATTGAAAATATCAAACCAGATCGTCCCAGTTGTAACAGCTTGTAAATGATCAGGTAGATGATCTTTTATCATATCAACATATTTATCAGATTCTTCATTAAAATCAGCTATAGAAAATTTCATGATTTGATCATCAATAGCTTTATAATCATCAACAAAAACATAATTATGAAGAAATAATTTCAAAAAATCTTCTTTATCTCGAAATTTCTTAGAGATGTAAGAATGCTTTAACCCACAATAAACAATCATTAGATCTTCAAATCCTAATAACAAATTTAAAATATTTTCTTTATCATCTTGTTTTAATATACTTGTATATAATACCTCATTTTGATATACGATTTTATTACCATTTTCAACAAGATACACAAGATCATCTTTTATTAGATCAAATCTATTTTTAACAAGTTCATATTGATTTCCAGTAGCAATAACAAACTTAATATTTTTTTCTTTTAACTTATAAAATATATCATAAAATTCTTTATTAAAACTCTTATCCTCTCTTAATAAAGTACCATCTAGATCAGTTGCAATCAATTTAATCATAATCCTAACTCCTTTATTCTAATAACAGTATTTATTGTATACTAAAAATAATTATGAGTAAATTTAATATTTTGAAAATAATATAAAGAAAAGATTTTTCCAAATTAAAAAAGCGTTATCCGCTTTTTTAATCAAAAGTTACATATTGATTTTCTAATGGTGGAACAACTTCCAATTGACCAACAGTTAAGATTGGGATATTTACCTGATATTCTGGATCATAATTTATAGAAATTTTTCCTTCAACAACGATCCATTCTTCAGGAATAAGTTTTTTAGCTAAAGGACCAATACAGATCAATCCAATTAATGAAGTATCTTCTTCACAGCATACCATTGCCTGGCGTCCTAAAACGAAGCCGTTTTCAACCAAACGATCTAAACCAATAAATTTACCTTTTATCCTAATTGTTTTATCGACATATTTATCAGGATGATCCAGCGCATCCATACAAAAAATCCCAAAATCATGATCTTTTATTTCTAAATAATCTTTATTGATATCAAAAGGCAATTCTTCTCCGGTATTCATCGTATCAATCGTCCCATTAGGGAATTCATAAATAATTTGTGCATTACTATTAATTGCTTTAATATTATTTCTAAGCATTGATTTTTTAATATTAGCATCATAACGATTAAAAATAACTAAATCACTAAATAATACTTGGCCATACACTAAAGAACGCATGTTATTTAAATACATAGGAAAGGTAGTTGTATCAATAGTAGTTAGTACTTGAGCAACGAACCAGTTTTTAGGAATTATCTCTTTAACAAAGATATTTAAGTCCATCATACCATTTGCTTCAATTATAATTTGCGTTGGTCGAAATTCTAATTCTAAATGTATTAAATCATTTGTAGTGAAATTTTCATGATCTAAAGTAACTAAAGAAGTGTGAGATTTTTTTAAATAAGTTTCATCATAAGCAATTTCACCTTCTTCAAAGCTAATTAATAAAGTATCTTCATTACTATAAAAGTCAGGATTCATTAAAGTATCATTGATAAATGAAGTTTTACCACTATCAAGAAATCCTGTAAAAATATAAACGCGGATATCCATTAGACTGCCTCATCAAATAGAGTTTCTAATTTTGATTGATCAAGATTTTCACCAATAACACAAATTCTACCAGTAAAATCAGCTTTACCTGTACGGATTTCATATTCTCCAGGAACTAGATCAAAATACCACCAGTTCTCTTCATCACTATCAACATAACCTTTTGCTCTTAAAATATTACCATATGTAAGATCAGTACTTAATTTTTTAAGAATGTTGTCTAATTGTATTTTTGAATATTTTTTTGGTGTCTGTTTACCCCAGCTTGTAAAGACTTCATCAGCATGATGATGTTCATGGTGACAACAACAATCGTGGTGATGTTCATGGTCGTGATCGTGGTGATGGTGTTTGTGTTCATGATGATGTTCGTGGTCATGATCATGGTGATGACCACATTCAGGACAAATATCTAATTGCTCTAATAGTTCATTTTGAAGATCATCACTATTACTAAACGCGTTAATTATATTTTCCTTAGTTAATTGATCCCATGGTGTGGTAACGATATTGACTTTAGGATTAAAGTTTCTAATAATTTTTAAACATTCATCAAGCTGAAATTCAGTAATATCTTGAGTTCTGCTCAAGATAATCAATGAAGCATACTGAATTTGATTATTGAAAAACTCACCAAAATTTTTAGTATATAAACGACATTTTTTAGCATCAATAACAGCAAGATAATTATCTAGAACAAGTTTATCGCTATGAACGTCATTAACTGCTTTAATTACATCAGATAACTTACCTACACCAGAAGGTTCAATGATGATTCGATCAGGCTCATAAGTTTCTAAGACTTCTTTTAATGAAGCTTCAAAATCACCTACAAGACTGCAGCAAATACAGCCAGAATTAATTTCAGTGACTTCAACTCCGGCATTATTCATGAATGTTCCATCAATACCTATTTCTCCAAATTCATTTTCAATTAAAACTATTTTTTCTCCTTGATATACTTCATTAACTAATTTCTTTATAAGAGTTGTTTTACCAGCTCCTAGAAAACCAGATATAATATCTACTTTTGTCATTTGTTTCATCTCCTATCTGCCAGTATTATAACACTATGATTTTTAGGGTTCAAATATTGTAATCGATAGAATTATAACCAAAATTGAAATATCTAAAAATAAAAACTTACAAAATCTTTTTAAATGTGTTATATTATTTAGGCAATGAGTATTCTTTTATGGATGTAATTCCGATTGTAAAGGAATACTTTTTTGTATTTTGAGGAGGTTAAAATGAAATATCAAGTAATTACAATTGGCCATGAATATGGTAGTGGTGGCCGTAAGATTGGAAAATTATTAGCAAAAAAATTAGGCTATAAGTATTATGATAGTAAAATCACAGCACAGCTAGCTAAAGAAAGTGGTTATGCTTCAGAATTTGTAAAAGAAAATAGTGAGTATGGCGATACAAATACTATTTTATTTGGATTTAATAATTGGTCTAGCGGGGGGATTACGCCAATTGATCAATTATATGTATTACAGCGCAATTTAATAATTAAATTGGCTGATCAAGAGCCTTGTGTAATCGTTGGACACTGTAGTGATTATATTTTAAGAAAAAGAAATGATTGTCTTAATGTTTTTATTCATAGTGATATTGAAGTTAGAGCTAAAAGAGTAACGGATGAATATCATGAGGATTTAAAAAATCCAATCAAGGAATTGGATAAACGTGATAAAAAGAGAAAGACATATTATCGTTATTATACTAATGGTAAATTAAATGATTTGTCTAATTATCATTTATGTATTGATAGCAGTAATCTATCATTAGATGATTGTGCTGATATTATTTATGATATGGTTATGAAAACTAAATAGTGATTCAATGAGTAGCTAAGGCGTAAATCCAATTGAGATTTACGTTTTTATTTTAAGGAGTGATTATATGGAAATGAAAAATAAGATGGGCTATGTTCCAATTAATAAGTTAATGTTTACAATGGGAGTGCCAATGATTTTATCAATGGTTGTCCAGGCGTTCTATAACATTGTTGATACTTTTTTTATCTCAAATATTACTTCGTCATCAATTGCTGATTTAGCTGATTATGCAATTAATGCTTTAACATTAGCATTCCCGATTCAAATGTTGATGGTTGCTATTGGTGTAGGTACTGGAGTGGGAGTTAATTCATTATTATCAAAATATTTAGGTGAAAAGAACTATGAAAAAGCTAGTTTAGTAGCCGGAAATGCAATTTTTACTGCTATTTGTATGTATATTTTGTTTTTAGTTTTTGGTTTCTTTGGAGTTGATATATTTTTAAAGAGTCAAACATCTAATGAGTTAGTGTTATCTTTAGGTTCATCATATTTAAAACTTTGCTGTATTTTATCTTTTGGATCAATTGGTTCAATGATCTATGAAAAACTATTACAAAGTACAGGAAAAACACATTTATCAACTATTGCTCAATTAGCAGGAGCAGTAACAAATATTATTTTAGATCCAATTTTAATCTTTGGGTTATTTGGTTTACCTAAAATGGATATTGTAGGAGCGGCTTTAGCAACAGTTATTGGACAAATTTTAACACTAGTTTTAGATATGATCTTCCATTATTATTTTAATAGAGAAATTGATGGTAAATTAGTTTATTTAAAACCTAATAAAAAGACTATTATTGGGATATACAGAGTTGGAATTCCAGCAATTATCATGCAATCATTAATGTCTGTTATGTCATATGGAATAAATATAATTTATGGTTTAGTTAGCGAAACAGCGGTTACTGCATTTGGTATTTACTACAAGATTCAACAATTTGTTTTCTTTGCCGCTTTTGGAATAAATAATGCAATGATTCCAATAATTGCATTTAACTATGGAAAACAAGATAAAAAACGGGTTAAAGATGGAATCAAATATGGGATTATTTATACTCTTGTTTTAATGGCGATAGGATTGTTATTTTTAGAAATATTCGCTGAGCTCTAGCTAAAGTTTTCTCTTTAAATCAGGATTCAACAAAAATGACAGTTTTAGCTTTACAAATAGTACCTTTAGGATATTTGTTTGCAGGTGCTAATATCGCTTTCCAAGGAATTTATCAAGCTTTAGGTTTTGGAATAAAATCATTAATATTATCATTAGTCAGATTGATCATCGTGACATTACCGGTAGCATGGATCTTTACATTATTTAGTAATGCTGATATGATGATCTGGTGGGCTTTTCCGCTTGGTGAGCTGATAGCATTTATTTTAGGATTATATTTCCAAAGAAAAATCAATCAAAATTGTATTAATAAGATAAAAGATAATTAAGGATATATACTGCGGTTATATCCTTTTTTATTTAATAGTTAAATAATCTTTTCTTTTTATAAAATGAGAAAATTAGTAACATAAGTTAAATTATGTTAGAATATAAAATATAGAGGAGGTAATACTTATGGGTAAGAAAGTTATAACTATTGCTAGGGAATATGGTTCAGGGGGCCGGCTTATTGCTCAAAAAGTAGCTGAAAAATTAGGGCTGGTTTATTATGATAATGAAGTTATTGATTTAGCAGCGAAAGAAATGGGATTTAATGTTGATGTAATAAGAAGAGTATCAGAAGAAAAAGCATCGGGATTTATGTATAGTTTATCATCAAGTGCTTTTACATTACCGTTAAATGATCAAGTATTTACAATGCAGTCAAAAATAATTCGTCATCTTGCAGATTGTGATGATTGTATTATTGTTAGCGGATGTGCTGATTATATTTTAGAAGATTATGATAATGTATTGAAAGTTTTTATTCATGCACCATTAGAATCAAGAATTCGTCGTGTTAAAGAGAGTTATAAAGAAAAGCATGATGATTATAAAAAATATGTAATTAAAAAAGATAAAACGAGAAGTAATTATTATAATTATTATACGACCAAAAAATGGGGACAATTAAAAAACTTTGATTTAACAATAAATAGTGATTTAGGAATTGATAAAGTGGCTGAGATAATTGCAAAAATATATCTAGAGGGTAATTTCTAATGGCAGCGGAAAATAAAATGGGGGTAATGCCGGTAAATAAATTATTAATTTCAATGTCTTTACCAATGATTATTTCAATGCTTGTCCAGGCTATGTATAATATTGTTGATAGTGTATTTGTAGCCCAAGTTAGTGAAAATGCATTAACTGCTGTTTCTTTGGCTTTTCCATTACAAAATTTAATGATTGCTTTTGCAAGTGGAACGGCAGTTGGTGTAAATGCGTTGTTATCTAGGAGCTTAGGAGAGAAAAATCAAGATCAGGTAAATAATACCGCAACAAATTCAATTTTTGTCTATATTATTACAGCTTTAATTTTTATGATCATTGGTTTATTAATGTCAAATTTATTTTTTAGAATTCAGACATCAAATCAAGAAATAGTTGATTATGGAACAGCGTATGCAATGATCGTTGTTGGATTATCGGTTGGTTTATTTGGACAATTTTTGTTTGAACGCTTATTACAGGCGACAGGAAGAACTTTATTTACAATGCTAACACAAAGTGTTGGCGCAATTATTAACATTATTTTAGACCCGATTTTTATCTTTGGAATGTTTGGAATGCCAAAAATGGAAGTTGCTGGAGCGGCACTTGCTACAGTGACTGGGCAAATAGTTGCCTTTACGTTAGCATTGATTTTTAATATCAAATATAATCATGATATTACTTTTCAGTTTAAAAGATTTAAACCTAATTTACATATTATTAAACAAATTTATTCTGTAGGCATTCCTTCAATCATTATGTTATCTATTGGTAGTATAATGACCTTTGGAATGAACACTATTTTAATTACTTTTTCAACTACTGCAACAGCAGTATTTGGGGTTTATTTTAAATTACAAAGTTTTGTCTTCATGCCAATCTATGGTTTAAATAATGGGATGATTCCAATTATTGCTTATAATCTAGGGGCTAGAAAGAAAGATAGGATGTTTAAAACGATCAACCTAGCAATAGTTTATGCCATTGGAATTATGATTATTGGCGTAATTATTTTTGAATTTATTCCTCAAACTTTATTAGCTTTTTTTAATGCTTCGCCAGATATGATTAAAATTGGAACAACTGCCCTTAGAATAATAGCACTTCATTTTGTTTTAGCAGGATATTCAGTTGTATGCAGTGCTGTATTTCAAGCAGTTGGTAAAGGTACCTATAGTTTATTAACATCATTAATTAGACAATTATTTGTTTTATTGCCAACAGCCTATATTTTATCTTTATTTGGAAATATAGATCTAATTTGGTTATCTTTTCCAATTGCTGAAGTAGTGGCCGTAATTATTTCTGCATTTTTATTTGCAAGGATAAAGAAGCATTTAAGTTTTTAAAATACTGATGTTATTATACTGTAAAATATGATTATATTATGGTAGTTATAATTGTAGAAAGATTTTTTCTGTAGTATAATAGATATAGATTAGAGGTGTCAGTATGAATTATATTGAGTTGGATGAGGTTGATTCAACCAATGAATACGTTAAAAGAAATATCGATAAATTACCTGATTTTAGCGTAGTGAGATGCAATCATCAAACTGCTGGACATGGACGAAATGGACATATTTGGGAAAGCCAAAAAGGACAAGATCTCTTAATGAGTATCCTTATCAAAGAATTTAAAAATCCTCAAGATTTGTATAAATTAGCACAAATAGCATCTTGTAGTGTAGTTGAATTATTGGATAGATACGGAATCGAAGGAAAGATAAAATGGCCAAATGATATTTATGTTGATGATTTGAAGATTTGTGGAATTTTGGTTGAAGCTTTGCATCAGGATGAATCAGATGCAGTAGTTATTGGAATTGGTTTGAATGTAAATTCAATAAGTGGTGAATATGCATCAATGAAAATGAAAATGGGACAAAATTATTTAATTAAACCAATTATGATTACGATATTAACTTATTTTAAAATTTATTATAATCTTTATCAACAGGATTGTTATGATCAAATCTTAGATCATGCTAATGATATTTCTTATTTAAAAAATAAAAGAGTTCAGTTTCAGGATTATGGATTAGTAACTTTTACTAAATTGAATGAAGATGGAACGGTAGATTTTGTTGATAGTAATTATCAAAAATATAAAATTTCTGTTAATGATATTTCTTTACATAGAAAATAAAATAATAAGAATTATAAACTATTCTAGTTTGTGATTCTTTTTTATTTTTAAACATGCATAGTATAAGTAAAATTGCTCAACCTAATTATGAAGGAGGAATTTTATGAATAAACCACCAAAAATGATTTCAACTAAAGATAGTGGTTCATTTAACGATCAGTTAAATAGTATTGATGTTTTATGCAAAAAGTTAAATTCATATGAAGAAAGTGTAGAAGATAGTGATATTAAGATGACACTAAGCAGGGTAAATAGTACTCTTAAAAATCATTATAGTGAATTGTTGGGGTGTTTGAATAATGGATAATAATCCACCAAAACAGCCGATCCTTCCGAATGAAAATTCATTTAATGATTATGATAAAATAAATGATATTTTATTATGTTTAAAATCATTATTAAGTGACTATACGACCTTCATTATTGAAAGTTCAAATCAAGAACTTGCAAATAAACTTATTAGCATTCAAAAAGAAGTTTATCAAATTCAACGTGAAGTATTTGATGTAATGTATTCAAAAGGCTGGTATCCACTAAAACAAGAAACACCAGAAAAAATTCAAAAAATTGTTCAAGAATACGCTACTAAAGAAGCACAGTTAGCATAATTATTGTTAAAATGACAGATTAATAATTTATACAACGAAAGGGACCTAAAGTTTAGGCCCTTTTGTTGTATAGAGATATCTTTTATATAAATCTACTTTATTTATAAATACAAGTAGGATTTTTTGTTCTAAATTTATATTTTTTCGTTATCTATCAATATAATTTATGTAAAATATCGCTAAAAAATCATAAAACTTTATAATAAAAGCGATTATATTTTTTTTAATTAGACGGGAAATAAAAAAATGATACAAATAGTAAAAAGGATGGAGGAATCAAGTAATTTGTATATTATTTATTTAAGAAGAGTAAAATTTTATTTTTTAAAAATAGAGAAAGGAAGTAATATAATAAAGGTTAAAAAAGCAGGAGCGTTATTGTTAACTATTGCTGTTGCAGGTTCTACAGTTGCTACTGGGTACCTTTACCAACATTTACTTCTGAAACTTTTAGTGAACAATTAACTAAAGTTGAAAGTGCTGTAGAAGGTCGGATTACATTTTTGGAAGATAGGCTTTTCCGTTATAATGTAGATTCTACAGGAAATTTTAGCGAATACGTAACACGCAAGTAGAAGTAGATGCAGCCTATGAAAACCTAATGGCTAATATCAATGGATTAGAAGTAGTTAAATCAGGAGACACAACTGCTGCAATAGATACAGGCGATACAACAAACTTATTATATCCACTTGCAGGACTTGCAATTGCAACTCTAGCGTTCTATGGAAATAGAAAAAGAAGATATAGATAAAAAATAATTTAAAACAAGACTTACAGTGTAGGTCTTGTTTTTGATTTT
>BAHP02000088.1 GCA_000508865.1 Clostridiales bacterium VE202-01 | reverse complement strand
TTATGAAAAAATTATTATCAATCATTGCTTCATTAGCAATGGTATTTTCAACTGTAAGTTATGTATTTGCAGTTGAAAACGAATCTCAACCAGGATATACAATTTCTAGAAATGTAAGTTTTCCTGAATCTGATGCACAATATCAAGTTAGATTTACATATAAAACTGATCAAGATTTAGAAAGTGTTAACTTAGTTGGTGGATTCCAATTTTATTCTCAAGAACAAGTCTCACAATATCAAAACGGTGAGAGAATTGTAGCTTACAATGCATATCAATATAAAGATGGTATGTTTCCAACTGGATATGATGTCATGACTTCTGGTCAAAGTATTGCTTATGCAATGACTGAAGAGTATAACGGAACTTGGTCAGTAGTTATTCCTGTACCAGCTGGAGAATGGTTCTATTCATTTGATATTAATGATGGAACAACAACTACTAGAGTTAAAGATCCAACAAATATGCCATTAGATAATGATGGTAGTGATAGTGGATGGAGTTTATTATTTGTAGGAAATAGTGATGAAGCTTTAGATGGGCAAGAATGGATTTTCCCAAGAACTGATGGGCAAGTAGGGGAAACTACTTATGTAAATTATACAGCATCTACAGGTACACAACAGCCATTAGGAATTTATTTACCATATGGATATGATTCATCAAAAACATATAAAACATTATATTTATCTCATGGTGGTGGAAATGAAGTTGAATGGCACGAAATTGGTGCAGCAGACAACATCATGGATAACTTAATTGCCGCAGGTGAAGTAGATCCAAATACAATTGTAGTAACAATGGACAATTCATATTTTGGATGGAATTATACAAGAATTAAACAAAACTTAATGGAAAATATTATTCCATATATGGAAGAAAATTATAGCGTTTCACATGATGCAAGAGATCGTGCTTTTGCAGGATTATCAGCAGGTGGGATGACAGCATCATCAGTATATTCAACGTTAGCTGGTGAATTTGGATATTTTGGTATTTGGTCATATAATGTAACTGTAGATGTACCAAATGTAGAAAATTTTGATTATCCAACATTAATGTTAGGATATGGACATTTTGATTTTGGAAGATCAACATATCCAAGATTTATTGCAAGCCTTGAGGCTGCAGGTGCAGATTATGAGTATTTTGAAATCAACGGTGCTCATGACTGGGGTGTATGGCGTAATCTATTCTCTAAATTTGTAAAAGACTTTTTATGGGAAGATGAAGATAAGCCAGCAAATCCTGGTGAAATTGATACACCTGAAGAAGTGTATCAACCAGGAGTTACTGTTGTAGAAGATGAAGAATCATCATCAGGATATACAGCACATTTTGTTTATGATGTAAATAACGATTCTAGAATTAGTGTTCCAGAAGGTACAACAATTACTGGTGTTCAAGTTGTTGGATCATTTAGATTATTATCTGGTGATGCACCAATGTCTGAAAATTCAGATCATGGTTTAGATGCATATCAAAATGGTGATTTCTGTGCCAATGTTCACCCACGTACACGTGATACAGGAAGTGGTATATGGGGAGCTGAATGGACATTTGATATGACATTAAATGAGGAAACTGGTAATTATGAATTGGATATTCCAATGATCAGTGGGGCTCATTATTATTACTATCAAATTAGTTTTGATAATCGAAGAAGTGTAACGATTGACGATCCATTTAATTTATCACCATGTCGTGAAAACGAAGCTAACAGTAATTCAGATACAGGTGATATTACTCATAGTATAGTTTATGGAAAATGGGATCCTGTAAAACAATCAGAATCACCAAATTTAGATTACCTTACACCATATGAAGGTGATAATAAAGGAACTTTAGAATATGTAGAATATGAAGGATTATTGGCAGATGATCAGGATTTAGGAATTTATTTACCAGCAAACTATGATCCTGATAGAGCTGAACCATATCGTGTAATTTATTTATCACATGGAGCTGGTGGAAATGAAACATACTGGTTCTCACAACCACAAGCAACAAATGCAATGGATCATTTAATTGCAGAAAATCCAGATCAAGAAGCAATCGTTGTTGGTATGGACAATACATTATTCGGATGGAATTATGGACGTATTGCAGATAATGTAATTAATTATATAATTCCATATATGGAAGCAAATTATAACGTGTCAACAAATCCAAATGATCGTGCTTTTGCAGGATTCTCAATGGGAGCAATGACAACAACATATATGGCATTCCATCATGCTGATAGTTTTGGATATTTTGGAATTTTCTCAGGATGTAATATTGGAAATGCAACATTCAAAGATGGATTTGTATATAGTTCAAGTGGATTCAATAGAGATGGAGCAGCATATCTAGAAGAAGTATATGCTAATATCGAACCATCAGAAGATTTATTAAATTCAGTAGTATTTACAATGGCAGGGGATTCAGATACAGCATTGTTTGCTAATGGATTTGGATATTATGGAGCATATGAAACAATTCGTGACTGGTGTGAATTAGCTATGCCAGAAGAAAACTTTGTAGATGGAGGATTAGTACATGGTTCACATGATATTTATACATGGGGACAATGTGTTTATACATTTGCAAAAGATATATGCTGGACAAAAGAAGATAATCCAGTAGTAGATGCTGATAAAACAGCATTAGAGATTGCTGTAGAAGTAGCACAAAATGTAAGTAATGAACAATTAGAAAAAGTTGTACCAGTAGTAGCAAATGAATTTAATGCAGCTTTAGTAGAAGCTCAAGAAGTTTTAGCTAATAACAGTGCTAGTCAAGCACAAGTTGATAATGCATTTGCTCGTCTAGCAAATGTAATGCAAATGTTAGATTTCATCAAAGGAGATAAAACAGCATTACAGGCATTTGTAAATAGTGTAAGTGATTTAGATGCAAACTTATATACAGATATTACATGGAATGAATTTGCAACAGCATTAGAAAATGCAAATGATGTATTGGCTAATGAAAATGCAATGCAGGATGAAGTAAATGAAGTATATGATGCAGTTGTAAGAGCATATTTAGACTTAAGATTAAAACCAAGTAAAGACTTATTAAACAGTTTAATAAATAGAGCTCAAAGTCTAAATGCAGCTAATTATAGCATGGCAGCATGGCAAGTAGTAGAAGATGCATTATTAAATGCCCAGGCAACAATAGCAAATGAAAATGCAACCGAAGAAGAAGTTGCAGCAGCTGTAGAAGCAATGGAAAATGCGTTAGCAGGATTATTAGTAAGCAACCCAGCAGCACCAGATAATAGTGTGGAAGCAGTTGTAGCAAACACTGTAGTAAAAGCAGGAGATATAACAGCAAGTATCAAGACAGGAGATAGTGCAAGCTTAGGATATTCACTAGCAGGATTAGCAATAGCTTCAGTAGTGTTAGCAGCAAACAAAAAAAGAAGAGCACATAAATAGGTCTTTGAATATAGATTAATAAATAAGAGGAAGCATGAATTTTAAATTTATGCTTCCCTTTTTAATTAGAAATATATAATTTATGTTAATGGTATTTATATTTTAGCTAAAAAACCACTAATATTCTAAATAAGAGTATTAGTGACTTAAAATTTTATCTTGGTAATATATTTAAAGTAATGTGGCCATTAATGGAGCAATGATTACCGTCAGTAATCCAGCTATTACAATAGATAAACTACTCATGGCACCTTCAATTTCACCAAATTCAAGAGCTTTTGCTGTACCGATTGCATGAGCGCTGTTTCCAAGTGCTAAACCAATTGCAACAGGATGTTTAATATTACATAGTTTACAGATACTTTTAGCGATAATAGCACCTAAGATACCTGTAACAATAACAACTCCTACAGTAATAGTAGAATTACCGCCTATTTTATCAGAAACACCGATAGCAATCGCAGTAGTAATTGATTTTGGTAAAAGTGAATAATAAATAATAGGTTCAACTTTCATAAAAAAACATAAGATAAATATTGATGCAATACCAGCTACACACCCACTTAAAAGACTGATTATAATAGCATCAAAATGTTTAATTAAAATTTTTATCTGTTTATATAAAGGAATAGCGAGACATACAGTTGATGGTGTTAACAACATAGTAATAAATTGTGCACCTTTATTATAGGTATCAAAATCAATATCAAAAATAACTAAGATACTAATAATAAAAATAGCACTAATTAAAAGTGGATTAAAGATTGGATAGGGTAACTTTTTTCTAATTTGCATCGCTACCCAATAACATAAAAAACTCATAACCAGTCCAAAATAAACAGTATCAACTAAAATATCATTCACTTTCATGATGCTCCTTTCTTTCAATTATAGATTGAGCAACTTTTCCTGTAACGACCATAACAACTATAGTACTAATCAAAGTAATGACACTAATAATTAAAATATCTTTCATTATTGTTTCTCCTACATTGATCAGACTAACTGCAGAAGGTACAAATAATACTGGCATGATTAATATTAACCAATCTGCAACATCTTCAATTTGTTTAATCTTAATAATACCTGTAAATAAACATATTAACATAATTCCTAAACCATATACACTTGCAGGAATAGGCAATGGTAAAATTAGTCCAAGCAGTTCCCCAATAAAAGAAATTGTTAAAATAATTAAAAATTGATGTATGTATTTCATAATAACCCCCATTCTTTGAATGATTATAGCACATGTTGAAGATATTTAAATATATAAATAAAAAAAACACTGATTAGTTTATCAGTGTTAATTAACATGTCGTATTGTTGAAATTCTAGAATAATAATATGAACCTGGTTCTATTGAAGAAATCTTAACATATGCATTAGGATCATCACCATGTGTAGAGCTGTCGCCCCCTCCTGCATGAATCATTGATCTTGAACCATCAGAGTTAACGATTACAATTCCAATATGGTAAGCAGGACTTCCGAAACATACTAGATCACCAGTTTGAGAATTGTTAAAGCTGACACCTGTCCATTTTTGTGAATATGATGATGCAGTACCACGTCCTCCAGAAACACCAGCTTGTTTTAAACTCCAATATACTAAACCAGAGCAATCATAGTAATCAGGACCAGAAGCTCCCCACCAATAACGTTTTCCAAGCTGACTATATGCAGCAGCATAAATCTTTTCTCCCAAATTACTGATATTTGAAGAATTGTTGCCACTGTTATTGTTACTGTTATTATTACTATTGCTATTATTATTGTTATTATTACTTGAATTGTTATTTGAATTATTGTTGTTATTGCTTGAATTGTTACTTGAGTTATTGTTTGAATTATTTGGTTTTGGTGGTGTAGGAGCAGGAGTTTCATATGCATTTTTGTTGAATTCTTCAATTGCTGCATTTAAACTTTCTGTCATTTCACCATAATCATAGATAGCGTTTTGAGTAGAAGCAATATTTTTATTTTGTTCTTCTAATAATGCTGTATATTTATTTTGTAAAGTTTTTTGAGCTTCCTGTTGACTTAATAATGCTGTTTTAGCATCTTCAAGTGTTTTTTGCTGTTCTTCAACTTGAATTTTTTGATTGCTTAATTCAGCGATCAATTCTTTATCACTTCTAGTTAATTCATTAAAACCTTCGATTCTAGCAAACATATCAGAAAAATTAGAAGCCCCAAAAATAAAGTTGATGAATGTATTATCATTACTATAAGATTGCATTGAATACATGCGATCTTTTAATAATTGAGTATTTTTTTCAATACTTGCTTGAAGATTAGCGATAGTTGTTGTTAAATAATTAATTTCAGCTTCTTTATCACTAATTTGTTTATTAATTTCATCTAATTGTTTTTGAACACTTTCAAGTGTTGCTTTAGTATCGTTAGCAGCCTCTTTTTGAGAAGCTAACTGAGCAGTTAGATCTTTATTTTTTTTCTTTAAATATTTATTAAATTGTTCACATGTCGATTTATTACTGTTAGATATATTAGAAGATGAACATAAATTCATATATTTACTTTCATTACCTTCAAAATCCACAGCTTTTACTGGTGAGACATTAGAATATGTAGTTGTTAAAAGTGACAATACAACTATTGCCGGTATAATTTTTTTAATTTTCATTTAATCACCTCGATACACGGTAATTATCCTACAAAATTCGACATAAGTAAATAGATGTTTATAAATTTTCTAAGTTAAAAGACTATTTTTAATAAATAAAAAGATAAGCAATTTGCTTATCTTAATATAATCTTCTAACATCATACCAGTGAGCCTGATAATAAGAACTGCTCAAAGAAGCAATTTTTACTACGTCACCAGTTTGTGGAGCGTGAACCATATTTCCGCCACCGATATAAATACCAACATGATGAATACCACTAGCGCTGCCATTACTACTAAATAAAATAATATCTCCAGCCTGCATATTACTACGTGATACTGATACACCCTTATTTGCTAATGTTTTAGTACTATTGCTGCCGATGTTGACACCAGCTTGATAGAAGGCCCAGCTAACTAAACCAGAACAATCAAAAGTTGACTGATTAGGATTAGCAATTTCGGACATACTATGACATGCCCCATATACATAAACACTTCCTCGTTTACTTAATGCCTTGTTTGCAATAGCATTACCAAGTTCTGAATCGCCAGAAACTACACTACCGCTTGGAACTTCGGATTCTTTTACAGCAGCAGCAAAGGCCGCTAAATTATCATCAATTGTTTGACTGCTGTTTTGAGCTTGTAAAGCTGCTTTTTCTTGAGCAATAACTTCGGCATTTTGTTTAATATATAATGCTTCAAATTGCTCTTGTAGTGTTTTTTTAGCTTCGCGTTGAGCTTCAATATTGGCTTTTGCACTAACCACTGTAGCTTTTTGTGATTCAACTTGTTTTTTCTCATCAGCTAATTCAGATACTAATTCTTTATCGTAAGATGTTAATTCATTAATACTTTGGATTCTAGAAAACATATCAGAAAAATCTGATGCCCCAAAGATGAAATCAATATATGAATTATCGTTCATATAAGTTTGCATTGAATACATTCGATCTTTAAGTTCTGTTTCTTTTTTTGCAATACTTGCTTCTAAATTAGCAATAGATGTTTGCAAATAATTGATTTCAGCTTCTTTTTGAGCAATATTATCATTTAATGAAGTGATTTCTGCTGTAATACTATCAATATTAGCTTTAGTATTAGAAGCTTCATTTTTAGCATCATTGACTTGATTTTTTAACTCTCGATTTTTGTTTTTAAGATATGTATTAAATTCTTTGCACGTATTTAAATTGCTATTTGATAGGTTGGATGAAGAACAAATTTTCATATACTTATCTTCTTGCCCTTCAAAATCAGTTGCCTTAATGGTTGTAGGAAAAACCAATAATGATAGTGCCGTACATACACCTAAGGTTGAAATGAATAGCTTTTTCATTTAATTACCTCCTGTTTTTTTAATATATTATAAAATTTTATATTCAATTTAAGTCATATGGATAGTGACTCCATATCAATGTGATTATATCACATTATTTTTATTTTAACACCAAAATGATGAAAATGTTGTCAAACTCACACATTTTCATAAAATCTTCATATATTAAAATTGGGAGGAAAAATAATGGAATTGAGAAGAGATGTATTGACACACGGAATTGATGTTTCACAATATCAAGGTTTGATTGATTGGGAAACAGCAAAAAAACATATTGATTTTGCAATTATAAGATGTGGTTATGGACAGGATCTTCCTGGTCAGGATGATAAATTATTTAAACGAAATGCTGATGAATGTACAAGATTAGGTATCCCTTTTGGTGTATATTTATATTCTTATGCAAAAAACAGCAGTGATGCTAAAGGTGAAGCGCAGCATGTAATGCGATTAGTTAAAAATTATAAAATGGCTTATCCTGTGTATTATGATTTAGAAGATGAAAATACCACAGGAAAGCAATCAAATGCGGTAATTGCAAATATTGCCAAAACTTTTGCTGATGAATTGGAAGCAAATGGCTATTTTGTTGGAATGTATGCATCTTTATACTGGTGGAAAACAAAATTAACAAGTAATATTTTTGATAATTATACACGCTGGGTTGCCAACTATGCATCAGAATTGAATTTCGATAAGCCGTATGATATGTGGCAATATTCATCAACTGGCTGGGTAGAAGGTGTACCAACGATCGTTGACTTAAATTATTGCTACAAAGATTTTCCGACAATAATTAAACAAGCTGGAAAAAATAATTTTGATAAGAATACCCCTGTAGAACAATATAAAATAGGTGATACAGTTAGATTTAATTATGTATTTTTGACAAGTGAGTCAACTAATCCATTGCGACCATATCGTAATGTAGGAAGAATAAGCAGAATTGTGCAAAATGCTCGAAATCCATACTTGATAGGTGAAGATCAGGGCTGGGTAAATGACCAGGTAATTGAAGGAAAAGTGAATTATTTATCTAATCCTAATTATGTTGGCGATAGTTTAGTAAATGCTTTAAATGAGATTGGTGAAGATATCAGTTTTGAAAACAGAAGGCGGCTAGCTAATTTAAATGGGATAAATAATTATGTTGGTAGTGCAGCACAAAACTTGGAAATGTTGCAACTATTAAAAGAAGGCAAGCTAATTAGTTAGTTTATCTAACTAATTTAGCCTGCCATTCTTTTAAAATCTTAATATGCAATTCTTCATCATCAATGATCCGCTTTAAAATCGCAATAATAAAAGGGTCTTTAATATGTTTGATTTGATACATATATTTATTAATTGCCTGATATTCGTTATCGATGGATGTTTGTAATATTTCATCAATTTGTTGAGGATAGTTTAAATACGAAGGAGACCAATAACAACACTGGTCATTTAAACAAGTCCACCAGCGAGGATCCATTTCTAATTTTAGTGCTAATTCCATAAATATATTTAAATGATGTATTTCAACCACTGAAATATCTAAAAATATTTGTTTTAATTCAAAAAATTCTTTACTAGTAATAGTATGATTATAAATATATTGGCTAATGGCAGAAGTTTTAGAATTCATGCCGCCAACATTATCTAAAATCATTAATCCATATGTTTCATTTGGTGCCTCAATCGCTACTTTAGGATAAGGTCTATCTATCTTACAGTTCATTTTTTCACCTCATTTTAAGATATGTGAAATGATTGTAAATATGAATAATATTTATTTTAATCATATTATTTTTTAATAACCAGAAGAAAATAAAACCTGCAAAATCTTGCAGGTTAAAGAAGCTTTTCATAAGCCCGGCGTTTCTCTTTATTTTCTAAATAAATAGTACCACAATAATTAAAACCATATTTAGTTAAAAAACGCTGCATAGAAAGATTATCATCATGTGTATCCATTCGAATACTTGATATATTAGGAAATAATTTTAAAGTTTCATCTAGAATTATTTTTGCTACCCCTTGTCCTTTATAATCATCACGGATGGCAATTCTATGTACTACAAGATATTTGCCATTTTGTAACCATTTTCCTTCAATATAATTATAATTAGGCTCGATAGCTTTGGAAATCATTGCTGTTGCAATAATTTTACCATTATCTTCTAAAACATAAGCCTCACTTAGTCCAATATCGTTAATAATGGAGATTTCATTTGGATAACCATCTTGCCATTGATTAATGCCTTGGGTTTTAAAATAAGATTTAGCTTGATTAATTATTTCCATAACAGCATTTAAATCGTCAGTCTTTGTTAGTCTTAATTTCATCTAATCACATCCCTATTTATAAATATAACATAACTATGAAGAAATTGGTATTTTATTAAGATAAATAGATTTAAAAGTTATTTATTTTATAGAAAAAGTAGGTTAAACAAGAAATTCATTGTATACTAATAATGAGGTGATAAGATGTTTAAAATAGAAGAAGCATATAAAGTGTTTAATGATTATGTTAAGGATTACGATACAACAAATCCCAAAGTTGAACTAAAAATAAAACATACTTATAGTGTTGTAAATAAAGCTAGAGCTATTGCGGAAAGCTTAAATATTGAACAGTCAGAAATTGATTTAGCGTGTTTAATTGCATTATTGCATGACATTGGGCGTTTTGAGCAATTACGAATATATAATAGTTTTTATGATAATTTAACTGTAGATCATGCTGATTTTGGTGTGAAATTGTTATTTGAGGATAAATTGATTGAAAAATTTAACAACGACCGCAATAATGATACTGTTATATATAAAGCAATAAAAAATCATAATAAGTTTGTTATCGAATCAGGTTTAAATGAACGAGAATTGATGCATGCTAAGATTATTCGCGATGCTGATAAAATTGATAATTTAGAAATTAAATGTACTCTTCCATTAGAGCCGATTTTTGATAAAACTAAAGAAGAAATTGAGAATCAAACAATTACAGATGAAGTTTACCAATCTTTTTTAAATCATCAAACAGTTTTATGTACGATGCGTAAGACAGATCTGGATGTCTGGTTATCGCATTTTGCTTTTGTTTTCGATTTGAATTTTAAATATTGTTTTTTAGAAATTTTAAATAATAGATATATTGATATTTTATATAGCCGTTTAGATTATCGAAATAATGAGACAAAAAATAGGATGCAGGTTATTTATCGTGAGGTAATGAATTATATAAACGCGCAGATAAAATAATATGATTTGGAATAAGTTATTATAGTAACTTATTCTTTTTATTTGAATGTTACTATATACATATTTATATTGTTCCTTGTTTGTATGGGAAGCGTTATTGGTGCACATATTTAATTTTAATGTTTTTTCTTTATGCATATAATTGAGATTTGTCATATGCTTTTTGTAAATGAACTGATTTATAAAATCAAGTATGTTTTAACAGTGGTGATAATGACGATGATAGATATTTTGTTTGATTATATGATATTGCCTGTTTATGTTTTAATTTTGAATAAAATAGGTAAAAAATATCGTTTGTTGTACTATCTGTTTCATTTTTAACGTCATACTGTATTAGAAAAGTATTATCGTTTTGTTTTTATTGTTGGACATAACAATAATTTTAATTTACTTTTGAATTATTTTTTGAAAAAAGAAATTATAAAAATATGGTTAAAAACTGTTGATTTTATTGGGTTTTGAGTAAATAAACAAAATTTGATAAAAATTTTGAACATCAAACTATTTACAAATAATTTCTTTTTGTTATAATGTACGCGTAATATACACGAGGAGGAATAAAACGTGGAATTTGAAAAAGTAAAAGAAATAATCGTTGATTCATTAAGTTGCGATGAAGATGCAGTAACTTTAGAAGCTAATTTAAAAGAAGATTTAGATGCAGATTCATTAGATGCAGTTGAATTAATCATGGCTGTAGAAGAAGAATTTGATATTGAAATTCCTGATGAAAAAGCAGCTGAAATCAAAACAGTACAAGATATCGTAGATTATATCAAAGCAAACGCTTAATTTTATTACCCAGTTTGACTGGGTAATAATTTTGCAAAAAAATATTTTGATGTTCAAAGTATGAGCATTATTTTTTTAAGAAAATTTACTTTGATATTCAAAACAAAGGAGAAGATTATGAAAATTGATTTAGTAAAACAACTTATCAATGAATTTGAAAACTCAGAAGTTTTCAAAATGAAAGTAGAAATAGATGATATTAAATTAGAATTAGAAAAAGCACCAGCAGCACCTGTAAATGTAGTTAATAGTGAAGCAGCTGTACTTCCTGTTTCTTCAACACCGGTTTCTTCGACATCAGCCCCTTTAGAAGCGGTTAAAGAACCGGCAATAACAGGGACTCCAATCAAATCACCGATCGTAGGTGTATACTATGCTGCAAGCTCACCAACTGCTAAGCCATATGTTGAAGTTGGTAGTAAAGTAAAAGCGGGTCAGGTACTATGTATTGTTGAGGCGATGAAAGTAATGAATGAAATCAAATCACCAATTGATGGAACAGTTAGTGCAATCATGGCTGAAACAGAAGACCTGGTAGAATATGATCAAGTATTGATGGTAATTGAAGGGTAATAGATATGTTTAAACGAATTTTAATTGCTAACCGTGGCGAAATAGCGGTAAGAATTATAAGAACATGTCAAGAGTTAGGAATTGAAGCGGTAGCTGTTTATTCTGATGTTGATAGTACTTCGTTACATGTGCAGTTAGCAGATCATGCAGTATGTATTGGACCAGCAAAGGCGGCAGATAGTTATTTAAATATGAAAAATATTTTAAGTGCTGCAACAGCTCTAGGTTGTGATGCAATTCATCCAGGCTTTGGCTTTTTATCTGAAAACTCGACTTTTGCGCGTTTAGTTGAAGAATGTGGAATGACATTTATTGGACCAAGTGGTGATGTTATTGACATGATGGGAAATAAAAGTATGGCTCGTCAAAAGATGATCGAAGCTGGGGTTCCGGTTGTACCTGGAAGTGATGGCAGCGTCAATGATCTTGAAGATGCTAAAAAGATAGCTACTCAAATCGGTTATCCAGTTTTAATTAAAGCATCAGCTGGAGGCGGAGGTCGTGGAATGCGAAAAGCTTTTAGCGAAGAAGAATTTGATGATGCATATTTAACTGCTAAAGCAGAAGCTAAAGCATGCTTTGGTGATGATGATATGTATCTGGAAAAATTGATTTTAAATCCTAAACATATCGAGTTCCAGATCTTGGCTGATAATTATGGTAATGTTATTCATTTAGGGGAACGTGATTGTTCGATTCAGCGACGTAATCAAAAAATGATCGAAGAAGCACCTAGCAAAGCTTTAACACCTTTATTACGACAAAAGATGGGAGAAGATGCTGTTAAAGCAGCTGTTGGAGCTGGTTATCGTAATGCGGGGACAATTGAATATGTTCTTGATCAAGATGGAAATTATTATTTTATTGAGATGAATACACGAATTCAAGTAGAACATCCAATTACCGAAATGATTACCGGAATAGACTTGATCAGAGAACAAATTAGAATTGCAGCTAATCAAAAATTAACATATAAGCAAAGTGATATTCATTTGAATGGTCATGCAATTGAGTGTCGAATCAATGCAGAAAATCCCCGTGAAGGTTTTAGACCTTGTCCTGGAACTGTCAAAAGTGTGCACTTACCAGGCGGACTGGGAGTCAGAATCGACACAACTTTGTATCAAGGTTATAAAGTATCATCACACTATGATTCAATGATTGCGAAAGTTATTGTTCATGGTTCTAATCGTTTAGAGGCAATTAGAAGGATGCGAAGGGTTTTAGCTGAGCTGGTTATTGATGGTATTGATACTAATCAAGAATTACAGTATTTGATTTTGCATACAGGGGAATATGTAAAAGGAAATTTTGATACAAGTTTTATTGAAAATAACTTAGATAAGTTGGTGAGATAGTAAATGGAAGAATTATTTAGAGCGCGAAAAGAAAAATTAAATTTATTCAAATCAATTCGTCATAAGTTACAAGATAAAAAAAGAATTGATATACCAGATGGTTTATACACTAAGTGTGAAAATTGTGGGGAATCGATTTTAAGTGAAGACTTAAAAGAAAATTATTATGTTTGTCCTAAATGTAAAGCTCATTTAAAAATGCGTGCTTATACACGATTAAATCTTTTATATGATGGAGCTAGATATAAAGAGTTATATAAAAATATTAAATCTAATGATCCATTAATGTTTCCTGGTTATAAAGAAAAATTAAAAAAATTAGAAGAAGCGACTAATCTTGACGAAGCGGTTGTCTGTGCTACAGGAAAAATTGGTGGAAAAAAAGTTGTTGTTTGTGTAATGGATTCACGCTTTTTGATGGGGAGTATGTCAGGTGCTGTTGGAGAGAAAATAACAAGAGCAATTGAACATGCTACAAAGCGTAAGTGTCCGATTATTATCTTTACAACTTCAGGGGGAGCCAGAATGCAGGAAGGGATTATTTCTTTGATGCAGATGGCTAAGACAAGTGCAGCTTTAGCTAAACATCATGAAGCGGGATTGTTGTATATTTCTTATATTACGCATCCAACTACGGGTGGTGTAACGGCTTCGTTTGCAATGTTAGGTGATATTATTATTGGAGAGCCAAAAGCTTTAATTGGTTTTGCTGGTCCTCGAGTAATTGAATCAACGATCAAACAAAAATTACCAGAGGGATTCCAAAGAACGGAATTTATGCAAGATCAAGGATTTATTGATTTGATAGTGGAACGTTCAAAAATGCGAGAAACAATTATTAAATTATTAAAAATGCATAGCAGGGGGGCGCAATAATGTCACTGCAGGAAAAAGAAATAAAAATTAAAGAAATTGAATTAGAATTATTAAAATTAAAAGATGATCAGGAAATTGATCATACTTTACAAATTCAAGATTTAGAAAATACGAAAGCTCGTTTGGAAAATGAAGCTTATCAAAATATTAGTGCTTATGATCGTGTTTATCTAGCAAGAAAATCTGATCGACCAAACGTGTATGAATATATTGAAAATCTTTTTGATGATTTTATTGAATTACATGGTGATCGTTTTTATAAAGATGATGGTTCTATTGTTGGGGGATTGGCAATGTTTGAAAATATTCCTTGTACAGTAGTTGGGCATTTAAAAGGGCGAACTTTAGATGAAAATCTAAAATGCAATTTTGGAATGTCTTCACCAGAAGGATATCGAAAAGCAATGCGTTTGATGAAACAGGCTGAAAAGTTTAATCGACCTATTATCACTTTTGTTGATACACCTGGTGCTTATCCAGGACTTAAAGCTGAAAAACATGGCATTGGTGAAGCCATTGCTCGTAATTTGATGGAAATGTCACAATTAACAGTACCAATTATTGTTGTTGTAATTGGTGAAGGCGGAAGTGGTGGAGCTCTTGCTCTAAGTATCGGAGATCGCATGGTGATGTTGGAAAATAGTGTTTATTCAGTTTTATCACCAGAAGGATTTGCATCGATATTGTGGAAAGATAAGGATGGTACACGGTTCATGAAGCAGCAGAGCTAATGAAATTAACAGCTGATGATTTATATGAAATGAAAATAATTGATAAAATTATCAAAGAACCTCGCGGAGGAATTACAAAAAATCGTGAATATGTGTATAAGCGTTTAAGAATATATCTTCGTAATAATTTAGAAGAATTAATGAAATTATCAAAAACAGCATTGATAACTAAACGCTATAATAAATTTAGAGAAATGGGCCGAATTACGAATGACTAATCGCGATATTTTAAATCGAGAATTGATCAACCATTTGTTTGTTAGATTATTTAACCAGATAATGGATATTGAAACACAGTATATGGTAGGACATGGAGTTGAAGATTTAAGTTTGTCAGAATTGCATATTATTGATGCAATCAGTTCTTTATCAAATCCGACGATGTCAACGATTGCTTCAAAGGCAACTTTAACGAATGGAACGATTACGACAGCAATAAAAAAGCTGGAAGCTAAAGGGTATGTAAAGCGTCATAAAGATGAAAATGATCGTCGTGTTATTCGAGTGGAATTAACAATTAAAGGTAATCGTGTTTGTAAGGTTCATCGTGATTTTCATGAAGAAATGGTTAGTCGGGTATGTGAAGATAGTCATGTTCTTGATGATGAATTATTGATTAAATCATTACAGCAGCTGGTTTATTTCTTTGAAGATATCAAGGAAAAATATTAGGAGATTATATGAATGGATTAAAAATATTGTCAACTGGTTACTATGCACCACAACAAGTTCTTGATAATTTCGATCTTGAAAAAATGGTTGAAACATCAGATGAGTGGATTGTCTCTAGAACTGGAATAAAAAGAAGACATATTGCAAAGGAAGAAAGTTGTGTCGATTTGGGATATCAAGCAGCTTTAAAAGCAATAAAAAATATAGATAAAAGTAAAATTGGTTTAATAATTTGTGCAACTATGACACCAGACTATTTCACACCTAGTAATGCTTGTTTAATTCAAGAAAAATTAGGATTAAACGATCAAGAAGTAATGTGTTTTGATTTAAATGCAGCTTGTAGCGGTTTCGTTTATGCTTTAACAGTAGCTCAGGCGTTATTACAAAACTTAGGTGATAAATATGCTTTAGTAATTGGAAGTGAAAAAATATCCAAAATGATCGACTTCAACGATCGTAATACTTGTGTATTATTTGGTGATGGTGCGGGAGCGCTAGTTATTAGTAATGGGGAAGGAATTTTTGCTAGCTACAGCAATTCTGCTGGTAATTTAGATGCTTTGAAGGCACCAGCAATTAATGAAGTAAGTGAAAATCATTTCCTTACGATGGCAGGACAGGAAGTATTTAAATTTGCTGTTAAAGTAATTCCTGAAAGCATAAATGCAGTTTTAAAGAAAAGCAATCTGACTCTTGATGATGTTGCATATGTTGTATGTCATCAAGCTAATTATCGAATTATTAAAAATGTATATAAGAAGTTAAAATCTTCTGAAGATAAGTTTTATATGAATTTACAAGAATATGGAAATACCTCTGCTGCTAGTATTCCTTTAGCGTTAGCAGAGATGGATGAAAAACAGATGTTAAAACCAGGCGATAAAATTATTTGTGTTGGTTTTGGCGGGGGCCTTACTTGGGGCGCTACATTAATAGAATGGAGTTAAAAAATGAAATTAAATGAATTATTAAACATAAAGTATCCTTTAATTCAAGGAGGAATGGCCAATATTGCAACTGGTGAGTTTGCGGCAAGTGTATCTAATGCCGGAGCACTTGGATTAATCGGAGCTGGTGGTATGGATACAGAAACTTTAAAAAAGAATATTGAAATTTGTCGCAGCTTAACTGACAAACCATTTGGAGTCAATATCATGTTAATGAATCCATGTGCTGATGAAATGGCACAATTAGTAATTGATGAAAAAGTTCCCGTTGTAACAACAGGAGCAGGAAATCCTGGTAAATATGTTGAATCATGGAAAGCAGCAGGAATTAAAGTGTTACCAGTTGTACCAAGTGTTGCCTTAGCAAAACGTTTAGAAAAATATGATGTTGATGCGATTATTGTTGAGGGTACTGAAGCTGGTGGTCATATCGGCGAATTAACGACAATGGCTTTAGTTCCTCAAGTTGTTGAAGCAGTCAAAGTACCTGTAATTGCAGCTGGTGGGATCGCTAGTGGAAAACAAGTTTTAGCAGCTTATGCTCTAGGTGCTAGTGGAGTACAAGTAGGAACTTGTTTATTAGCTAGTGAAGAGTGTCCAATTCATGAAAATTATAAACAAGCAATCATCAGTGCTAAAGATACAAGTACAACAGTAACCGGAAGAATTGCCGGAACACCAGTAAGAATTATAAAAAATAAAATGGCTAAAGAATATATCAAGCGTGAAAAAGAAGGTGCTGATATGATGGAACTTGAAAAGTATACATTAGGTTCATTAAAAAGAGCAGTATTAGAAGGGGATGTAGAAACAGGTTCTTTAATGGCTGGACAAGTAGCCGGAATGGTAGATAAAATAAAACCAGTAGCAGCAATTATTGAAGAATTGTTTGATGAGTGTAAACAAGAATTTAAAAGGGTAGAAAGCGAGTTTTAAAGATGAAAAAAGTACACATAGGTGAGATGTGCCTTGAGGTTCCAATTATTCAAGGAGGAATGGGCGTAGGAATTTCATTAGGAAACTTAGCTGGAAATGTTGCTTTAAATGGCGGGATGGGAGTTATTTCAACTGCTCATCCTGGTTATCGGGCAGCAGACTTTGAGAAAAATACGCTCGAAGCTAATAAACGTGAATTAGCTAATGAAATAAAAAAAGCTAAAGAGATTGCAAAAGGTAAAGGTATGGTCGCAATTAATGCTATGGTTGCTATTACTGATTATGCAGCTTTGGTTGAAGTAGCTGTAAAGAATAAAATTGATGCCATTATTTCTGGAGCAGGTTTGCCAATGAATTTACCTAGTTTTGTAAAAGATACAAAGGTCAAGATCGCACCAATCGTATCAAGTGGTAAAGCGATAAAATTGATTTGTAAGACATGGGATCGTAAATTTAAAGTAGCACCGGATTTTGTAGTTATCGAAGGTAGCGAAGCTGGGGGCCATTTAGGTTTTCATAAAGAAGATGTATTAAATAAGACAACGGCTAAGTTGGCAGATATCTTTAAAGAAGTAAAAGAAGCAATTCAACCATTTGTAGAGAAGTATAAAAAAGAAATTCCGATTTTTGTAGCCGGAGGAATTTATGATAGTAAAGATATCCAAGAGTTTTTAGACTTAGGAGCAGATGGTGTTCAAATGGCAACCCGTTTTATTTGTACTGATGAATGCGATGCCGATATTAAATATAAGCAGGCTTTTATCAATGCTAAAAAAGAAGATATTGAAATCGTAAAATCACCGGTAGGAATGCCAGGTAGAGCAATCATGACAAAACTTACAGAAAAGTTGAAAAATGATGAAAGAATACCTGTAAAAAGATGTTATAATTGTTTGATTCCCTGCGACGTAAAGACGACACCTTATTGTATAAGTGGAGCCTTGATCAATGCTGCTAAAGGGAATCTTGATGAAGGGTTAGTATTTAGTGGCAGCAATGGATACCGTAATGATAAGATAATTTCAGTCAAAGAGTTGATGGATGAGTTGAAGGAAGGACTAGAGTAATGGGGAAGATAGGATTTGTATATGCTGGTCAAGGCAGTCAAGTTGTTGGAATGGGTAAATCATTCTATGATAATTATCAAATCGCAAAAGATATTTTTGATAATATTGATTTAGATATTGATGTAAAAAAATTGTGTTTTGAAGGACCGATAGAAGAACTTTCAAAGACAAGCAATACACAACCATGTATGGTAACTGTTGCTGTAATTGCAACTAAGTTATTAAAAGAAAATGGAATTGATCCTGATTTTGTAGCGGGACTTAGTTTAGGTGAATATTCAGCATTGAATGCTGCTGGAGTATTAGATGATCAAACAGCAATCAGCCTAGTTCGTTTTAGAGGACAAGCAATGGAACGAGCAGTAATGGAAATGGAAAGTAAAATGGTTGCAATTATTGGTTTGGATCGTGAATTGTTGGATGAAGCTGTTGCAGAAGAAAGTGATTTAGGGGTAGTATCAATAGCTAATTATAATTGTCCGGGACAATTAGTTATTGGTGGTGAGGCTAATGCGGTTACTAAAGCAAGTGAATTAGCTTTACAAAAAGGTGCTCGTCGAGCAATTCCGTTGAATACAAGTGGTCCATTTCATACCAGGTTATTAGCACCAGCTAGTCAAGAACTTAAAGAAAAATTTACAGATATAACTTTTAATGAAATGCAAATACCGGTTATTTTTAATAGTTCAGCAAAAGAATTAGAAGCAAATGTAAGTGTTGCTGAAATGTTAGAAAAACAAGTAATGTCACCAGTATATTTTGAAGATAGTATTCGTTATATGTTGGAAAATGGTGTAGATACAATTATTGAAATTGGTCCTGGTAAGGTATTGAGTGGTTTTATTCGTAAAATCGATAAAAAAATTAAAACTTATCAAGTTGAAGATCAAGAATCATTAAATAAAACAATTTCTGGATTAAAAGGAGAATAAAATGAAATTAAAAGATAAAGTAGTTTTAGTAACTGGTGGAGCTCAGGGAATTGGCAAAGAAATTTGTTTAGCTTGTGCTCGTGAAGGTGCTAAAGTGGTTGTTAATTATGTTGATTTCGGTAATAATAAAGAAATTGCTGAGGCAACAAAAAAAGAACTTGAAGATCTTGGGACTACAGTTATGTTAGTTCAAGCCAACGTTGCATCTTTTACAGAAACAGAAGCAATGTTTAAAGAAATCATGAAAGAATTTGGTCGCGTTGATGTATTAGTTAATAACGCTGGAATTACTAAAGATGGTTTATTGATGAGAATGAAAGAAAGTGATTTCGATGCTGTTATCGATGTTAATTTAAAAGGTACATGGAATTGTATGAAACATGTTACTAAGATCATGATGAAACAGCGCTATGGAAGAATCATTTCAATGTCTTCAGTAGTAGGTGTAGCTGGAAATGCTGGACAAGTCAACTATTCTGCTAGTAAAGCTGGAATAATTGGGATGACAATGTCTTTAGCACGTGAAGTAGGTAGTCGTGGGATTACAGTTAACGCTGTAGCACCAGGTTTTATTAAAACAGCAATGACAGATGTCTTACCAGAAGATGTTAAAGATAGTATGGCCAAACAAATTCCTTTAGGAGTTTTTGGAGAAGTGAGCGATATTGCTAATACAGTTGTTTTCTTAGCAAGTGATGATGCTAGATATATTACTGGTCAAACTATTCATGTTGACGGCGGAATGGCAATGTAAGGAGAAAGATGATGGAAAGAAGAAGAGTAGTAGTAACTGGACTTGGGGCAATTAATGCTATTGGTCATAATGTTAATGAGACATGGAAAAGTATTAAAGATGGAGTTTGTGGAATTGCTGAAATTACTAACTATGACACAGAATTAACAAAAGTTAAAATTGCTGCGGAAGTTAAAGATTTCAATCCGGCAGATTATTTAGATAAAAAAGCAGTTCGTAAAATGGATCGTTTTACTCAATTTGGGGTAATTGCTGCAAAAGAAGCGTTTAAAGATGCTGCTTTAAATATTGAAGAAATTGATGCTGATCGTTTTGGGGTAGTAGTATCAAGTGGAATTGGGGGACTTGCAACAATTGAAAAAGATCATACTAAAGGGTTAGAAAAAGGATATGATCGAGTTTCGCCATTCTTTGTACCAATGTCAATTACGAATTTAGCAGCTGGAAATATTGCTATTGAGTTAGGGGCTAAAGGATTATGTACATGCCCAGTCACTGCTTGTGCTGGTGGTACTAATGCTATTGGTGATGCTTTTAGAAATATTCGTGATGGATATCAAGATATAATGATAGCTGGTGGAGCTGAAGCAAGTATTACTCCGCTTGGAATTGGTGGCTTTTCATCAATGAAAGCTCTTTGTGATAATAATGATCCTAAACGTGCTTCTATTCCTTTTGATGCTGATCGTTGTGGCTTTGTTATGGGAGAAGGAGCTGGAATTATTGTACTTGAAGAATTAGAACACGCTAAAGCTCGTGGTGCTCATATTTATTGTGAGATGGTTGGCTATGGTGTAAGTTGTGATGCGCATCATATTACAGCGCCATTAGAAGATGGTTCAGGTGGTGCTAAAGCAATGATCAATGCCCTTAATGATGCTAATTTAAAACCTGAAGATGTAACTTATATTAATGCCCATGGTACTAGTACGCCATTAAATGACAAAGGGGAAACTATGGCAATTAAAACAGCTTTAGGTGAAGCTGCTAAAAGTGTTGCGGTATCTTCAACTAAAGGAAATACGGGACATTGTTTAGGTGCTGCAGGTGGAATTGAAGGTGTTATTTGTGTAAAAGCAATCGAAGAAGGTTTTATTCCGGCTACAATTAATTACCAAACACCTGATCCACTATGTGATTTAGATATTGTACCAAATACTGGTAGAGATCAAGAAGTAAATGTAGCTATGTCAAATTCATTAGGATTTGGTGGACATAATGCTACGATCGTATTTAAGAAATATGGAGAATAAGAAAATGGAATTAAATAGTAATCAAATTCAAGAAATCAATCCACATCGTTATCCTTTTGCTTTGGTTGATCGTATTATTGATTATAAACCAGGTCAGTGGGCTAAAGGAATAAAATGTGTTAGTGTAAATGAGATGCATTTTTGTGGACATTTTCCACAGTATCATGTTATGCCAGGGGTTTTGATCGTTGAAGCATTAGCTCAAGTAGGATGTATTGCAATTCTTTCAAAGGAAGAAAATAAAGGTAAGATTGCTTTCTTTGGGGGAATTAATAAATGTAAATTTAAAGGGCAAGTAACACCTGGTGATGTTTTAGAAATGGAATGTGTTTTAACAAAACAAAAAGGACCAATTGGAATTGGTGATGCAGTTGCAAAAGTAAATGGCAAAGTTGTTTGTAAAGCAGAGTTAACTTTTGCAGTTCAGTAAGATAAAATTGCACGAATCAAAGAATATTTTATCATATATATAATAAATGAGTGAGTCATGGACAGAGATACCAACTAATGTTGATATCTCTGTTTTTTTGAAAGAAAGTTGATAAACTATGTATATATTATTTATATAAAAAGTCTTGACTTAGAGTAAACTCCAAGTTGTATAGTATGGTTACGATAAAAGGAGATGATATAGTGACAATTAAAGAAGTAGCAGAAAAGTATCATATCAGCCAAGATACGCTGCGCTATTATGAGCGAGTAAAAATGATTCCGAAAGTTACTAGAACATCTGGAGGAATACGAGATTATCAAGAAGAAGATTTGAAATGGGTAGAATTAGCAATTTGTATGAGAAATGCTGGATTGCCGATAGAAGTTATGATTGAGTATGTAAAACTATTTCAACAGGGCGATAATACCATTCCTGCAAGGTTAGAACTTCTTAATAATCAAATGGATGTTTTGAGATTTCAAAAAGAGCAAATTGAAGAAACGATGGATAGACTTTCATACAAAATTTCTCGTTATGAAAAAGCATTAAAAACTGGTAAATTAATTTGGGACAAAGGAGAAAATAATGAATGAAAAAACTTGTAGCATTTTATTCGAGAGCTGATGAAAATTATTTTGGTGGCTCTATAAAGTACGTAACTATTGGTAATACTGAAAAAGCAGCAAAGATGATTTCAAAAATCACGGGTGCTGATTTATTTAAGATTGAACAAAAGAAACCTTATGCAAAAGATTATAATACTTGTATTAAAGAAGCAAAAAAAGATTTGCAAACAAATGCCAGACCAGAACTTGTGGGCTTGTTAGATAACTTGGAACAATATGATGAAATATATCTTGGATATCCTAATTATTGGCAAACTATGCCAATGGCAGTATATACATTTTTAGAAGAATTTAATTTTACGGGAAAAATAATACATCCTTTTTGTACCCATGAAGGTAGTGGACTTTCATCAACAGAAAAAGATATTAGAAATGCAGCTCAAGGTGCAAAAGTTACAAAAGGACTGGCAATAACCGGAAGCGCTGTAGATAATGCACAAAAAATAATTGAAAGGTGGATATCAAATGAAGTATAAGAAAGGCTATATTTATCATTTAATGGATCAAGGTGGACCAACAGATGCACGTGAAGAATATTTCAAGGAAGCAAGTGATGAGATGCTTCGTGCTAGGACTCTTTGTGCAAAGGCAAATGCTATATTACCTAATGATTCATCTTATCTTAAATACTTAGAGGAATTATTTGGAAGAGAACTTAAAGATATAAGAATACTTACACCGTTTATTTGCGACTTTGGAAATAGGGTGAAATTTGGTAAAAACGTATTTATTAATCACTCTGCTATTTTATCTGCTTCAGGTGGAATTGAATTTGAAGATGGGGTAATGATTGCACCAGGGGTTCGTATTGCTACGATCAATCATGATATGAATGCTAGGCATTATATATATACTTATGGAAAAGTAACAATAAAAAAGAATGCGTGGATTGGCATGAATGTAACTATTTGTCCTAGGGTAACGATTGGAAAATATGCTGTTGTTGGAGCTGGGGCAGTTGTTACAAAAGATGTACCAGACTATGCAGTAGTTGGAGGCGTTCCAGCAAAAGTGCTTCGTTACCAAGAACCCGCTGAACAAAAAGAATAAAGAAAAAGAAAATAATATGTCTATAAAAACTGCATATGAAGAAATCAAGAATATCATGTATAAAATTTTTCTTGCTTAGTATTTAGTGAAGATGATTATACCGTTTGTAAAAAGTTATACATTACAGTAAATTATATGATCAGTTAGAAAAATAGGGAATTAGGATTTTTAATTTTAAATATTAAGGTGATTTAAGAAATGTTGAATATTTAAAAGTGTGTGTTTTAAAATATCTTTTATTTATAAGGGTAAAGAAGATTAAATCTAGGATTACTGATTTTAATAATCATGTTCTTTGAAAATTTTAAAGGTGAGGATAATCTGTCTATAAAAATAAAACAAAACAGAATTTCTGTTTTGTTTTTGGCTTATAATGAAATATATTATCTTTTTTTAAAAAATCTGAAAAATCTAGAAAAATTTTCACAATTGAAATAATTTTCACTTTGAACCCAAGCAGGGCAAGTTTCAAAATTATCAGTTATTACAAAATATCCATAAATATCCATTTAATGTCCCTCCTAAATGTTCTTTTCTTAATACAATAATATTATATAACAATCTTTTAATAATCCTAGGGACAAACATTATAAAAAAATCATTAATATTTGTGCTGTGTGCACAAATAATGATAAAATAGAAAAAAGGAGGAAAAAAAATGGGGTTTACGATAGAAGATGCTTTGGTTCAAACTCAAGATCAGTATCATTTAAAACTGTTGGCAGGTCAAGAAGGTTGTAGCAATACGATGAGTTGGGTTCATATGATCGAGGATACTAAAATAATTCAACAATTATGGGGAAAAGAGTTAGCAGTAACGACAGGATTAGGGTTTCAAAGTCATGATGCACTTTTTGATTTTATTAAATGTTTAGTTAAATATCATAGTGTCGGGCTGATCATTAATACAGGTAAGTATATTTTTGAAGTTTCTCAAGATATTATAGATTATTGTAATGAGCAAGAATTCCCGTTATTAACAACACCTTGGGAAGTTCATATGGCTGATTTGATCAAAGATTTTAGTATGCGCTGTTTATTTTCAGAAAGAGAAGATCAACAAATATCAAAATTATTTCAAGAAGTATTTACGACTGTCCAAACAGTTGAGGAAGTACGACCACAGTTAATGAGTTCATTTGATGTTGATGGTTATTTTCAAGTAGTGTTAATTGAAATCGAGGATTCTGATCAGTTTGATGCTATTGAAAGAAGAAAGATTGCTTTTCAATTAGAATTATGTTTTGAAAAAATTGAAAGTCCCTATACTTTTTTCTGGTTTGATGGATGTTTTGTTTTAGTTGTAAATAATCTTGAACCTGATAATCTAGAAAGAATTATTGATAAAATGTATAAAAGAACTAAAAAAAGAATGGAAGGTAAATATATTCATTTAGGTATTGGCAGTCAAATGCTGGATTTTAGACAGGTGATTTTAAGTTATAAGCGAGCTCGTGCTGCAGTTTCAATGGCTACACAGTTTCAATTACCTATCGTTTCTTTTGAAGAAATGGGGATATATCAAATTCTTTTTTCAATCGAAGATAAACAAATACTTAGTGAAATGTATCACAGTTTATTACAGCCTATTATTGAGTATGATCAAAAACATCATGGGGAATTAGAAAAAACACTTTTTTATTATTTGTTTTATAATGAAAGTCAAATTGAAATGGCTAAGAATCTTTATCTGCATCGAAATACTATTAATTACCGAATGCTTAAAATTAAAGAGCTGCTGGGATGTCAGTTAGATACTTTTGAAGAAAAAATGTTATATATGTTAGCAATGTATATTAAAAAGATTTTAAATGAGGATGATATTTAATAGTTATGGAGGATAGCTTATGTACGATGATATTTTGGAGTTTAAAGGAACTTGGCGAATATATCAACAAAAAGTTCTTGATAAATTTGCTGGGTATAGTCAAGATCACAAAATTCATGTAGTTGCAGCTCCGGGTTCGGGAAAGACAACACTGGGGATTGAACTTATTAAACGTACTAATCGTATCACTTTGATTTTAACACCTACAATTACAATTAGAGAACAATGGATAGATAGAATTAATAAAGCTTTTTTATGTAATGAAGCTGTTAGTGATAAATATATATCTCGAGATTTAAAATATCCTAAATTAATTACAGTAGCTACTTATCAAGCACTTTTTAGTGCAATGAGTAGATATCAGGGAAAATTAATTGAAGAAAATGATGAGTTTGAGATGATTGAGGAAGTTGATTATGATGATTTTGATCTAATAGAAACTTTTAAAAGTCTGCAATTAGGAACATTATGTCTTGACGAGTGTCATCATTTAAGAAATGAATGGTGGAAATCATTGGAAAAATTTAAAAAAGCTTTTGATAATATTTTTACAATTGCTTTAACAGCTACACCGCCATATGATGCAAATATAAATATGTGGACTCGTTATATGGATATGTGTGGTGAGATAGATGAAGAGATAACAGTACCAGAATTAGTTAAAGATGGAACATTGTGCCCGCATCAGGATTATGTTTATTTTAATTATCCAACTAATCAAGAAAAGCAGGAAGTAAATGTTTTTAAGGAAAATGCCCAAAGCATTTTAAATAATTTATGTAATGATCAGCAATTTTTACAGGTGATTCAAGCTCATCGTTTTTTTACAAGTACTGTAAGTGATGAGGAGTTATTAGAAAATCCAGCGTATTTGTCGTCACTATTAATTTTTTTAAATGAGGGTAAAATTCCTGTATCTAAACGATTTCAAAAATTATTAGGTTTTAAGAAATTGGAACCAGTAACTTTGAAATGGCTGGAAATATTATTACAGGGATTTATTTATGATGATACTGATTCATATTTAGTTGATGAAAATTATCGCCAGCAGATGATAAAGGAGTTAAAGGCAAAAGGTTTGATTGAAAAGCGAAAAGTTACTTTACAAGTTAATCAGGCTCTTGAAAAGATATTGATTAATTCAAAAGGAAAATGTGAAAGTATTAAACAAATCGTTTTTCATGAATACCAAAATTTAAAGGATGATTTAAGATTATTGATTCTTACAGATTATATTCGAAAAGAGTACGAAAGTTCTTTAGGAGATGAAACTAAAGATGTTAATAATTTAGGTGTGATACCTTTTTTTGAACAATTAAGAAGAGAAAGCAAATCGCTAAAGTTAGGTGTTTTATGTGGCAGTATAGTTATTATTCCAATTGAAGCAAAAGAAGTACTGCTTAAAAAGATAAATGATGCTAATAAAATTATATTTATTAAAATTGGTAAATTAGAAGATTATGTTAAAGTAGAGCTTAAAGGAAATCAGCATTTTTTAATTGATATAATTAGTGAATTATTTACTCAAGGATATATCCAGGTATTAATTGGAACTAAATCATTATTGGGAGAGGGTTGGGATTGTCCATGTGTTAATACTTTGATTTTAGCAAGTTTTGTAGGCTCTTATATGTTGAGTAACCAAATGCGGGGCAGAGCAATCAGGATATTTAAGGATGATCCTAATAAAACTAGTAATATTTGGCATTTGGTTTGTGTAAAACCAAGAGATAATTTACAAGTTGATAATAGTAGTGAAGATTTTGAAATGTTGACACGACGGATGGAACATTTTTTAGGATTGCACTATCGACATGATACGATTGAAAATGGAATCGAACGATTATCAGCAATTAAATTTCCATTTAATCAAAGCAATGTTAAAAAGATCAATCAGGAAATGTTAAGTTTATCTAAGCAGCGACAATCATTAAAAGATAGATGGGAACGTTCTCTAGCTGTATATGAAAAAATTGAAATTGTTGATGAAGCTAAAGTAAAAGATAAATATATATCAGTAGTATTATTTAATGATGCTTTACGAGTCTTGATCATAATGGTCATAGCCGGAATAATTGGAGTAATCTTAGGATTACCTTTATTAAAAGATCTATCGTTATCATCAATTCAAAAATATCTTTTTGCAGTAGGATATATCGCGATATTTTCTTTAGGAATATTATTATCTTTAAAAAAAGTTCTTACTTTAAAAAATCCGCTGGCACGTTTAAATATATTTGGCAAAGGAATTAGAGAAGCTTTAGAAAAAACCAATCAGCTTGACAGTTATAATAGTCGTATTGAAGTAGAATCTTATGGAGTAAGACATGCGGTTTACCTACTTGGTGGAACTGGACATGATAAAGCTTTATTTGCAAAATGTGTTAGTGAATTTTTTGCTTCGATCGATAATCAGCGATATATTCTTTATAATCCAAAACGTAGGAATAAATTAGACGGTTATTTTGCTATACCTGATTGTTTTTCTAAAAGGAAAGAAGATGCAACTATTTTTGCACAATATATGAAACCATTTATTGGCAAATATGAGGTTATTTATACGAGAAATGAAAATGGTAGAAAAATTCTTTTAGATGCTCGGATCAAGGCTTTAGCCAATCGTGAAGAACGTTGTTTTACTAGAAAAAAAGTAAAAGGAGCTTTAGAATAGTAACAGTTATGTTATACTGTTTTTAGGTGATAAGATGAAATGTTTAATAGAAAAGAAATGTGGCAGTTGTAAATATATTAATAGTAGTTATCAAAAACAATTAGATATCAAAAAAGAGTATTGTAAAAAACTCTTAAAAGACAATCGTTTAGATATGTATCATGTAGAAGATGTGTTAGGGATGGAACATCCCTATGAGTATCGTAATAAAATAATTATTGCTTTTAATCAAAAGTATGAATTTGGTTTTTATGAAGAAGATAGTCATAAAATTATTCCCTATGATCGTTGTTTATTACATGAAGAAGTAAGTGATTTAATTATAAAGAAAATTCAAAGTTTATTAAAAAGATATCGAGTTAGTATTTATGATGAGAATCGAAATAAAGGCTTGTTAAGACATGTTTTAATTCGTAGAGCAATCGTTAGCGATCAAACAATGGTAGTTTTGGTTTGTAATGATAATGTATTTAAAGGGTCTAAGAATTTTTGTAATGAGTTAATAAAGAGCTTTCCTAGTATTAAAACAGTTGTTTTAAATGTTAATAAGAGAAAGACAAGTATTGTTTTAGGTAATGATGAAAAGGTACTTTATGGTAAGGGGTTTATTGTTGATGAATTATGTGGTTTGAAGTTTAAGATTTCGCCGAAATCTTTTTATCAGATCAATCATCATCAGTGTGAAATACTTTATCATAAAGCTTTGGAGCTATTGAATTTAAAAGGAAATGAAATTGTTATTGATGCTTATTGTGGAATTGGAACGATTGGAATGATTGCTTCAAGTAAAGTAAAAGAGGTAATTGGAGTAGAGGTAAACAAAGATGCTGTTAAAGATGCCATCAATAATGCTAAGATGAATAAAATTAGTAATATCAAGTTTGTTAATGATGATGCCACAGCTTTTATGATTAAACTGGCTAAGCAAAAACAAAAAGTTGATTGCATCATTATGGATCCCCCTCGAAGCGGAAGCACTAAAGAATTTATGGATGCAATAAAGATTTTAAGTCCTCAAAAAGTTGTCTATATTTCATGTGATCCAAGTACTCAGGTTCGAGATATCAAGTATTTTGCAAAACTAGGATATCGTAGTAATGTCATGTATCCAGTTGATATGTTTCCCCATACTACACATATAGAGACTATAGTGTCGATACAAAGAAAAGATATGTAGAAATCCTTAATTTTAGGCACTTTCATAAACATATTGTGTTTACAGATGAGGGTGAGAAGATGAGGAATAAAGAGATTAAGGATTATATCAATGTGTCGGTGGTGGTTGATATAGAGTGGGGAGATATAAGAAATTAGAGAGAGTTTATATATCATGGCAGGAGTTGGCAGTCTGGTGAGAAATTTTTTTAACATAGACAGATTCGTTGATAGGACAAGCATTTTTTGTAACTAGTTTACAATTTTTAAAAGATGTTCCAGTATGATGAAAAAATATAGAAAGGATGTACTAGTTTAAGGAGTGATATAATGGGCAAAAGACCTCGAGGAAAATGTGCTTTATGTAGAAAAGAGTGTGAATTAACATTTGAACATATACCACCTAGAACAGCATTTAACTCAACACCGGTTAAACCGGTATCTGGTGATAAAATAATGAAAGATGATGAACGTATGCCTTGGGAAATATCGGGACTTCATTATATAAATCAGCAGCGGGGAATGGGAAAATATAGTTTATGTAAAGAATGTAATAACAATACTGGGGCGTGGTATGGAAACGATTACAATTTAATTTCTCATGTGATTCACCAAGCTTTGGCGAAAACTATTTCTGATAATATAAATGGGATAAAGATAAGAGAGGTGTATCCACTGCGTTTCATAAAGCAAGTACTTTCTATGTTTTGTTCGATTAATAATTTTGAAGATTCAAGGATAGATGTATTAAGGGATTTTGTTTTAAATAAAACAGAGAGAAGCTTGGATAAAACGAAATATAAGATTTGTATGTATTTTACGAAAAGTCATTTAATGAAATATGCACCATTATCAGTCATAATTAAAATGGATGATGATGCTTGGAAATCAATGGTTGTTAGTGAGATAACGGCATATCCTTTAGGATTTATTTTATACTTTGATCCCACAGATAGCTGGGAATATGATGGAGTTGATATTACATATTATTCAGATTGTAATTATGATGATTTGGCTGATATAGAGATTCCTTTGTGTATTAAAGAAGTGAATGATTTATTTCCAACATATTATCGTTCTAGAGAAGAGATTCAAAGATGTGTAGAAGAAAACAAGAAATGGCGTGAGGACAATAGAGAATTATAGAAAATTACAGTTGTAATGATGAAAAGCACAAGTAAAACAATGGATATAAAGTAGTACGGAAGTACAATTGAGAGGAAAGAGGGATGCTTGATGAAATTAGTAAAGATGCTTGTAAATGATTATCGTCAGTTTGAACAAGTGGAGATTGAATTTGATGATGATGTCACTATAGTGGCGGGTGCAAATAATAGTGGAAAGACATCGTTAATTACATTAATAAGAAATATGATTTCGAGTGAGAAGGTTCTGTATGGAGAAGCTGATATACCAGCAAAAAATATGAAGGAATGGATTGATAAAGTTTATCCATTGTTTAAAGTGTTTTTTATAAATGGAAAGAGTGTTGATGATATAGAAGGAGAGTTACTAAACAAAATATTACCTGCAGACGAAGGGAAAGAAAAAATAGAAATTAAAACAACAGAAGTTCAAATTCAAGTAGATTATAATGTTGAATTTGATGATATAAAATTATTTGCAGATTATATTATGGATTTGGATGAAAATGAACATTCTTTTTATTTTATTTATCGATATGAAGTAAATAGACATTTGTTTAGTAAATATATATTAACCAATTATGATAAACTAAAAAAACGTTTTAATGAATTAAAAGGACCTAATAAAGAATTAAAGGAACGATATTTGCAAGAACTGTTGGTGAAAATATATATTGATGCAATTAAGCCAGTGTGTTATTTCTGTGATAAAACTTATGAAAATAAATGTAAAATGGATGATGTGAGTGAACTTAGAGGATTATTTAATTTTACGTATATAAAAGCAAGCAGACCTTTAGATGATGATGATTTAGATCATTCACACACATTGAGTAAACAGATGATAAAGATGGCTAAGTTGGATGACCAGTGGAAAGAACTGATAAAAACGTTACCAGATGAGTTATTAAAACCAATTCAGGAAAGGGAAATTGATAAAACAGTAAGAGAGACATCATTAAATTCATTAAAAGATACTATTACAGCATTAGAAAAAACAAATGGCGGACAGACTGGTGAGTTAATGCTTGATATGAACGTTACAGAAGATGATATTAGTAATTTGTTACAACGTATTACAACAACAACTTATAAGGTCGATGGATATTTTTTAGGGGAAGCATCACAAGGATTGGGGTATAGTAATATGATTTATATGCATCTTCAATTAAAGGAATATGAGAAAAGCATGAATCCACTAAAGGTAAACGTATTTTTTATTGAAGAACCAGAATCTCATATGCATCCACAAATGCAACAAGTGTTTATCAAATATCTATTGGATTATTATAAAGAAAAGCGATTACAGGGAGTTATAACTACACATTCAAATGATATGGTACGTGTTGCTGGGATGTCGCATTTGAGAGTGATTCGAAAAATGCAAAAGTTTAAATGTGACTTGTATAATCCATCGTTACTTGTCAAAGAATTAAGAGCAAAAAATACGCCGGAGGATGAGGGGTTAGCCAACTTTTTTGATTGGTTTTTTGAAATTGGGTATTCTGAAATTGTTTTTGCAGACAAGGTAATAATGTATGAAGGCGATACTGAAAGATTGTTAGTGAGAAAGTTATTGACTTTACCTGAATATGAAAAACTAAGCCAACAATACATAGCATATATCCAAGTAGGTGGAGCATATGCGTATAATTATCGAAAATTGATTGAACTATTGAAAATAAAAACATTAATTATTACTGACTTAGACTATGACAAAGATGCGGTAACTGAAGATAATATTAAAAAGTCAAAGACAACCAATGCTACAATTAATAGCTTTTATAAAGAAACGGACGCAGAGGAACCAACAATAGAACAATTGTATGATTGGAAGAAGAATAAGAAAAATATATTCGATGAAGATAGGATATATTTATCATTCCAGACTTCCGAAGATGGTTATGCAAGAACTCTTGAAGAGGCAATGTTGAGTAAGTATTTTAAAATAAGTGCGACAAAGTGCTTAAAACGAAGCGAATGGAGTGATAAAAGAAAGACTTCGAAATTAAAATATTCTATTCCAAGAAACAAGAAAGATGAAGAAGATTCAGAATTCTATTTGAGAGATATATTGGATTCGTCTTCAGGTAATAAAACAGATTTTATGTATTCTGTTATTTTGAACAATTATGTTTCAGCGATGCAACCGAAGTATATAAGTGAGGGATTAAAATGGTTGATGGAATAAATAATAATATTTTTTTAGTAAATGCACCAGCTGGGAGCGGAAAAACTACAACAATTAGAAAAATGGTAGAAAAACATTTACGTGATTATCCAGATGACAATATTTTATGCATTACATATACTAATAGAGCTGCTGAAGAACTAGGGAAGGATATTGACAGCAGTAAAGTGTTTTTTGGAACAATTCATTCTTTTATTAACCATTTTATAAGTAGCTTTTTTTCTCATAAAGCAGTTGTTGACCTCTATTGGGAAACATATAAAGAACGAATTCGAGAACGGATTGATAACGTAGAAGGAAAAGATAATATAGAAGAAAGTAACCAACGATATATTGAAAAATACGGCAAGCTAGATGTAGAAACTGTTTATAATAATATTGATTCAATTTCATATAATGAGGCACCATATAATTCGCTATATAGAGGTGCATTATCACATGATGATTTGATAACTTTTACCAAAAAAGTTGTAGATAAGTTTCCGGTTATAAAGAGGAAAATAGTCGATAAGTATCAGTTGATTTTTATTGATGAGTATCAAGATACATCAGCAGAAGTCTTACATTTATTTTATGACGCAATGAAAAATGCAAATGGAAAAATGTATCTACTCGGTGATAAAATGCAACAGATTTATAAAACTTATGATGGAAGTTTTGAAAGTGAATTTTCGAATTTAAATAAAACATTTAACTTAAAGGTAAATTATAGAACAACTCCGAGAATAGTATCGATATTGAATCAGATTTATAATGATAAAAAATATGAACAAGTTCCTTATACGGAAAATAAAGATGAGGATATGAGTTATATTCCGGAAATAATTATTACATCTTCTACAGAAGATGTGTTGGTAAAAAAGCAAGAAGAATTTTCAGAAGCACTTGTACTGTATTTGCATAATAGGAGCCGTTTTTATAGCATTGGCGCTGGGACATTGTATGATGCTGTTTATAGCATGGATAGATATGGATATACAAAAAAGTATGGAGTAATTGATGTATTAACTAATATGGATGATAATAATCCAGATAATCTGCTTTTTATGTTATTTTTGTTTAAACAAATTGATATAGAATATAGAAAAGGACTTTATGGTAGTGTTATAAGAATTATTAAGGCAAACAAAAAAATTTTCAATGTTTCAAAATTTATTATAAAGCAACATGAAAATAAAAGAGCGGTTAAGGAAATATTGGAAAATATTTTGTGTAAATTTGATGGCAACGAAACAACAATTGGAAACTTTATAAATCAGATAAAAGAAGCGGAAGTAGTGAATACAGAATATATAGATGAAATAAATATGGAAGAATATGCTGGTATATTAAATACCGAAATAAGAGAGTTTCACAATCTTGCAGATCATCTTTATAATCCACATATATCTACTCAACATGGTGTAAAAGGGGAAAGTCATGACACAGTTATTTTTATGGCCGGAAATAGCAATAATAATCCTGCAGTACATATGACAAGTTTTTTTAAATTGTGGAGTTCTATGGAAGTCTCTTTATCGGAATTTGAAAAGTTTTATTATGACTACAAATATTTTATAAAAGATATAGAGCAGGATATGGGGATGAAGTGTTCTGATATGAAAAAGAATGATTATGAAAAGAAAAAAGAGAAAATTCATTCAAGTATAAGGGAATTTTCGGAAGAATATTCGAAAAGTGAATATTATAATAAAATTTTACAATTAGATTTTGATAAATACTTAGCAAAACCTGGTGTAACAAGCGCAAGAAAATGTCTGAAAGAGAATTCAGTGTATGGAGTATTAAGTGCTTATAGGTTATTTTATGTGGGATGCTCAAGAGCTAGAAAAAATTTAACAATTATAGTCGATAAAAACGAGGTATCGAGATTTGAGTCGGCATTTATTGAAAAGGCTAAGAAAAGCGGATTTAATGTAGTAGTACAATAAAGTGATATTTAATTGATAGACTTGTAACCCCAGTTTGTAGATTAGCATATTATTTTAACAAATTTTTAGCAAATTAAATTAGATAACAGTAGTAATAGATATGAGCTAATTAGTTAAAAATAGCAAAATATAATGATACAAACAATCAAATTAATTTGAATAAAATATTGTTAAATAAAATTAGTTATATTTAATTTTAGCTAATTTACGAATGCAAAAACAGTAGTTTTTTGAGTTAAAATAATTTGCATATCAACATACAGACTTAAAAGACATACTCATGTGTGCTTGAAAAGCTCAGCCCTGCACTGGTTTATATACTGTTTTAAACTGAACGAGCTGCAGAAATCTACAACTCGCCTTCCCGTCTTTGTAGTGTAAGATTCCTTCAGTAAGAATATAAAATAAAATGCCTGCACAAACAAGATTTTATTCATGGCTATGTGTGCCTTGGAGACGCAGGCGGAAAGGAATGTGTGGTTTATATGAATATTTTTATATCATATTCGCATATAGACAAGGAATTTGCCTTTAAACTGTCATCAGCGTTAGAAGCCGATGGCTACGATGTATTTATCGACAACAAAATTCCCATTGGAAACAACATATACAAAGATATTGGTAAAGGAATTGCAAAGGCTGATGCGGTAATTGTTGTGATTTCAAAAAATTCTAATGGAAGCCACTTTGTTGCGAATGAAACTATATCCATGTTGTCATTTTTAGGCAAAGGGAGAATACCGTTAGTTATACCTGTAGTTTTAGGGAAGGACACTCTACTACCAGCAGACCTAAATAGGTTTAATTATATTGTTATTCCATATGAGAATAAAGAGGACAATAGTAACGATTTGTCAATAGAATATGGTGTGCATGGACCAAAAGTAAGATTAGACAAGCCATTAGAGAAAGATGCTATTGAAAAAATGAGACTAATTCTTGCGGCACATGATGAGAAAATAAAGCGGGGTGAAGAAGAACGAAGAAAATCCGAGGAAAAAGTAAAGACGGGCTTATCAAAGTACATAGAGGATGTTTTTACTAATTTGAAAGAAAGCGAAAAAAGAAATAAAAAATTTGCCTTCTGGCTATATTTAGTTTCGATTATTTCTTTGATTACTACGATTGTTATTACCGTTATTTTTGTCGCAAATAGAGATTGGCAAACAGAAAATATTGGATATATGATAGCATATGGCATTACTTGCTTGTTCATTATTATCATATTGATTTCATTATCTAAATTACTATTTACACTTGCTAAATCCTTTATGGTTGAAGCGATAAGATGCTCAGATAGGATACACGCCATTTCTTTTGGTAAATTCTTTTTGGATGCATACGGGGCAGAAGCATCTCGTGAAGAAGTACTGAAAGCATTTAGTTCTTGGAATATAGATAATGGTAGTACATCGTTTAGAAATCAATCTGGGGAAGATTATGACCCTAAAATAGCTGATATTATAAGTATTTTGAAAAAATAAAACAAGTCCAGCGAAATAATAAGCAATATATTGTGGAGGGGATAAATTGAATGCGGCAATATTGGAAGTGCTTATATCAGTTATTTCATCGTTTTTAGGAGTAAACTTAAAAGATATAAAGGCAAGCCTAAACAAAGAGAACTTAAAGACATCAGAAGATAATGTAATAAGTGTAAGCATTGATTCTGTTAGCAAGAATCTGCAAGATTCTAAAGAAATTATTGAAAATGCACTACTTGAAATTGAGAAAAAAGTTGTTTGAACAGATGAAACAGGAAGCAGAAATTAGCCAACAAATAACGGCCATGAATCAAGAATAAGTGAATGCCTTAAATACTCTTTTGGAAAACACATTAAATAAGCAGGAAAAAAAGACTTTTCCCAAAACACTTTTATGGAATCTATTTTTCTGTTTACTTAGTGCCATATTGATATATATTAGGGAAGTTGTTGTGAGTAAAGGAGAGAAAAATGGATAACAGAATTACTATTATATTAGAATTGCTTTCTGCAGGTGTAATAGCATCTTTAGTTGCAGGTATCTTTTCTTTAGTTATTGCATTTAAGAATAATAAGCGTTTAGTAGAGCTTGAAAAAAGCAAGCAAAAATTCACTGTAAATCAAGAACGATATAAAGGATTGAGAGAGGCTTATGCCGAATTGCTCAATGTATTACCAGAGGAAAAACTTTTAAGGCATATTATTATAAATTTACCTTCTCAAAAAAA
>BAHP02000089.1 GCA_000508865.1 Clostridiales bacterium VE202-01 | reverse complement strand
TTATGAAATCAATGCCGATTTTATTCCGGCTGGAGGAAATAGTGATTATGCTGCAATTTATTCATTAGATGCTGATTTAAATAATGATGGATATTATCCTGGAATATATGTAAGAAGTATTGCTGCAATTAAAAAACTTCAAGAAGAAACAGGTAGTAGTGAAAGAGCATTAAATAGTATTATTATTCCAAGATATGAAGCTGATGGGACTAAAACACAACAGCACATATCAACTACATTAAAATCACATCTATCAGTCAAAGATATAAATAAAATAAAAGATGCCGAAAATAATACAATAACTGTAGATGTACAATTAGTAGGTGTTAATCTAGTATCAGAATATAAAAATTGTGTTGGCGAACCAGGAACAAGTTATTATAATATGTTAAGCTATTATGCAAATGTGTTACAAGTAAAAGAATTAGTTGATAAAAATGAAGGTTATACAATTATTGATAGTAAAGGTAACATGGTTGATGCCACATATGTCAATGAATTAGTCGGTTTGTTAAAACAAATTAATGATTTTGATCCAACTACAGATTTACAATATGATTGGGATTCTGCTTATGATACAGAAGCGTTTGCTACTGAAACATATCGAGGTGGAACAGATGTTATAGCTACCAGTAAAGAAAGAAATGTAACTTTAAAATTTCATATAGATGCTCATGGATGGTGGGGATACGATATAGGAATGCATGATTCCATCACAGGTGTAGTTATGGGATATGATGCTGATTATGCATACCAAAATCAACATGATTTAACGACACAGTATGGTAATTTCTTTGTTATTAAAATGAAGGAAGATGATGCTGGAACATGGTATATGCTTAGAAATACAGATTTAGAAAATCCGATGATTTATGTAAGTAAAGATGGAAAAGAAGCATTTATGATTGATGTTGATTTTTATGGACAAAATGTATTAAATAGGGTTATAAAAAGTGTTATTGGTGATAAATGTGAATCATTAAAGATATTCTGTACTCATAATCATCTTGATCATTGTGATAATCTTGCTATTATTGCTCAGGATGAAAGATTAAAAGAAATTACAACAATGTATTGGCCAGAAAATGAACCACATGCGACACTTAATGGAATTGATGTTGTTGCAGCATTTCCTATTAAAACATTGTCAGATATGGAGAAATTTACAGTAGCTGGGGTTGAGTTCCAATTTATTGAAATTCCTAATGAACATACTCCAGGAGGCGGACAGTTAGCGGATCTAACTCATAAAGTAATTTATAGTGGTGATTCTTTAGGCGCTCAAATCCAGTATGGGGGAACTAATTTTTATATGTCAAATGCTCAAAATTGGTTATTAGGAGCTCAAAAAGCAGCTAATTACATTGTTGAAAATGAAATAAGATATAATATTGGCGGACATACACCATATTTAAATAATCCTGAGTATGCAACATGGGTTGCTACAGCGATACAATATGCTTATGATCAAATTCAAGCTGATTCATCATGGAGTGGAGGTTTAGTAATTGTAGAAAATGGTGAAGTAGTATCGGCTCAAAGGGCAGCCCAATTACAGAGTGAAGGTTTAACTGATCGAGAGGTACTTAATGTATGCTCAATTACTTTTAGAAATAATTTAACGACTGCATATGATATAATTGAGGGTCAAGATGGTACTTGGATAAAGGGAAGCTCTAATGGAATCAATATAACAAGTAATGGTGAAAAAAATAATTTTACAACATTATTAGTTGATAATGTTGTAGTTAGCAAAGATAATTATGTAGTTGCTGAAGATGCAATGAGTATTATTCTTAATGCTGAATATTTAAAAACATTAGATGAAGGAAAACATAATGTAATGCTACAATTTACTAACGGTATTGCTAAAACATCAATTATGATAGAAGCTAATAAAACAGCATTATCAATTGCTATTGAAATGGCTGAAAAAGCAAATTTGGAAAATGTCGTACCAGTTGTAGTAACTGAATTCAACGAAGCTTTAGCAAACGCAAGAGAAGTATATGCAAAAACTAATGCCACTCAAAGTGAAGTAGATAGTGCTTTTACTCGACTAGCAAGTGCAATGCAGATGTTGGAATTCTATCAAGGTGACAAAACAGCATTACAAAAACAAGTAAATCAAATCAATGACTTAGATGAAAGCAAATACATCGAATCATCATGGTCTGATATGTTAGCTGTATTGGAAAAAGCAAATGATGTATTGGTTGATGTTAATGCAATGCAGGATGAAGTAGATGAAGCCTATACAGAATTAGTAAAAGCCTTCTTGAACTTGAGACTAAAACCAAATAAAGATTTATTGAATGATTTAATTAATAAGACTCAAGGTTTAAATGCGGCAAGTTACAGTGCTGAATCATGGAATGTATTACAAGAAACATTAAATGATGTCCAAGCAGTATTAGATGATCCAGAAGCTACAGAAGCAGAAGTAGAAGCAGCTGTAACAGCATTGAATAGTGCAATTGAAGGACTAGCAGTTGATTCAAAAGTACCTGTAGTAAATGAAAATGTAACAAGCAAGACAGTAAAATCAGGAGATACAATTGTAAGTATCAAGACTGGAGATACAACAAGTTTAGGTTATTCGTTAGCAGGATTAGTATTAACTTCAATGGTATTAGCAGCAAACAAAAAAAGAAAGAAATAATTTTTAAAATTTGTAATATGAATTGTGTAAGTCAAGATGAGATACTCTTGACTACACAGTTTATAGTATTGAGGAAATCTTTATAGTCTAAATTTATTATTTTATTCCAAAATACTAAATATTAGAATCATAATGGGATAAAATAATTAATAAAACTGTTATGTATATATAGAAGCTTATTTCATTTATTTATGTAAAAAATAGATAATGAAATTGTACGTATTTATGTTTGAATTTATATAACCAGATATATAAAAGGGGAGAATTTTGGATGGAAATAATTTATAATAACATAAAAAAAGCAATATGTTTTATCTTAGCATGGGTATTATTATTTTCATGTTTTATTTTAGATGTTTCAGCGTGCGAGAACATCGATGGAGCAATCGAATATATTGAATCTAATGATGTATTATATAAAATAGAAAAACATGATAATGAGACCATTATTACTAATTTAATCGCAAATGAAGTCACAAAAATAGTTCAGACTGGGGAATTTGCTTGTTTTATTAGTTTATCTAATGGAGAATTTCATTCTATTGATCTAAAAGATAACTATTTATATTTTGATAACGAAATAAAAGTTGCAAAAATAGAAAAATATGTAGAAGAAATTCAACCATTTGGGATGAATGGACCATGGTATTATGCATACACTATAAAATGTTCAAGTACTTATGATAAACAAGGGCGAGAAATTGTTACTAATATTATAGGCTATATTCCGTATTTAGGAGTAACATCTTCGGTAATTTCGCTAATTGTTTCTGCAGTAGGAGGAAATAATCAAAAAGAAGTGTATTTTAAAATAGATACTTATCATGATGATTCATACAGATATTTAAGAGATCATATTACAGTTTATAAGAATTCTGATTATACTGGGTCAACGGGATCTTACTGGACAAACGCTAGAGCGAGTGTGTAGAGAAAGGAAATATTATGAAAGAAGTTCATTTGAGTAGCAAGACTTTGTTATATATTTTTTTTGTTAATTTGTTATCGCTAGCGTTTTTTTATTTATCTGGAAAAAGGATAGACTCCACGAAAAATATTAATTGGTATTATATGGGATTGGGTATTGCAATGCAATTTCAAATTTTATGGATCTTATTGAAAAACAGGCATAAAAAATAAGATGATGGAGGCAAATATGACGAAAGAAGTTCGTTTGAGTACTAAAAATCTAATAAACATTTATTTTCATAATTTATTATCAATCGGATGTTTTTATGTTTTTGGAAAAATTTTGATCCTATAACCCATATTAATTGGAGTTTTTCAATATTGGGTATTGCAATGCAGCTTCAAATCTTACGAATCTTATTGAAAAACAGATATTTAAAAGATCGATAAATATTGTTTTAGTAAAAATCTGTTAGTAAGTTTATAAATTATAGTGGAATAAATAATATTTTAAGTCTATAAAGAAATAAGAAAGTATGGTTATTATCTTTAAACCATACTTTTTATCGTTATACTAATTGATCTGGTTGAATCTAAGATGAATCTTATAGCATAAACTAGTTATCTGTATTATAATAATAAATAAAATAATGTTTATAGGAGGTGTAAAAATGAATTCCAGTGCTTATAAATTAAGTTATACAAAATTGAATGATAGTAAAGTGTTTAGAGATGCAGTTCATAATTATATTCATGTAGACCAGCCGGTTTTATTAGAATTGATTAATTCTAAGGAAATGCAGCGGTTACGAAGAATAAAACAATTAGGGGGTACGCATCAAGTATATCAAAGTGCGGAACACTCGAGATTTTGTCATTCATTAGGTGTTTATTTTATCGTGCGTAAAATGATTTTTAATAGTGAAATAGGTGATTATATAAATGATTATGATAAATTGACAGTTATGTGTGCTGCTTTATTGCATGATCTTGGTCATGGGCCATTTTCACACTGTTTTGAAGAGGCTTTCGGATTTAATCATGAAGAATATACGATTAAGATTATCAATAATGATAGTGAAGTACATCATATTTTAGAAAATTTTGAACCAGGATTTTCTAAAAAGGTGAGCAGTGTGATAGCAAAAACGCATCCAAATAAGATTTTGATTCAAATGATTTCTAGTCAATTAGATGCTGATAGAATGGATTATTTACTTAGAGATTCATATTTTACGGGAACTACTTATGGACATTTTGATTTATATCGGATTTTAAGGGTCATGAAAGTGTTTAATAATAAAATTGTTTATAAAGCTTCTGGTGTTCAGGCGATTGAAAACTATATTTTAGCTAGGTATCATATGTATTGGCAGGTTTATTATCATCCAACTTCAAGAAGTTATGAACAATTGTTGATTAGTATATTTAGAAGAATGAAAGATCTTTATCTTGATGGATATGATTTTGGAGAGATTCGTTATTTAGAGCCTTTTTTAAAAGGAAAAGTAAATGTAGTTGATTATATAAATTTAGATGAAAATATCGTATTATATTATTTTAGATTTTTGAGTGAAGGAAAAGATAAAATATTGGCAGATTTATGTAATCGTTTTTTAAATCGAAAATTGTTTATATATCGTGATTTAAATAATAGTGATGAAAAGTTAAAGATGAGGGATCGATATGCCAAAAAAGGCTATGATCCCCGCTACTATGTTGTTAGCGATGACCAAAGCCAGATTCCATATTTGTATTATGATAATGATGAAACAGAAGCAATTGAGATCTTAATAAATCATCAAACTAAAGCTTTACCAGAAGTATCAGAAATTGTTGGAGCAATAATTAATTCTAAAAAGAATAAAATAGATCATAAAATATTTTATCCTGAATCATAAGATTCAGGATTACGTTTTTTTAAACCAGTAAACAACACCATTTTCATCAAAATCCCCAGTTAAGGGATTAATAGCAATTTCTTGGATATTTTTAGAAGGCTGGTACCAGGTAGCTTCTTTAGTTTCATTAGTATAATTCAAAACATCAACGACTGTCTTTTTAGCAACCGTTTTATCGTTTGTAGTCTCCATTTTGCGATTATCATCATATCCCACCCAGCTGGCGACTAGAATGTTAGGATTATATGCAACTGCAAGATTATCAAAATCAGTGCTGCCTGTTTTACAGGCATTAATATTATCTAGCTGATAGGCTGCCATTGTCGCTTGTAAATAAGTACTAAATACACTGTTAAAGCTTCCGGTCAAAAGCTGCGATAAAACTAAACAGCTATCTTGATTCAACATCTTTTCATTTTTGGATTTATGCTGGTAAAGAACATCACCATTATTATTAGTTATTTTTTCTATTGTATAAAGATGATTATAAATTCCTTCACTGGCAATGGCATTATACATGTTAGCTAGATTATAAATGTTCGTATTAACAGTACCTAAAGCTAGGGAAGCATTAGTTTTAACATTTTCAATACCAAATTTTTTAATTAATGTTGCAAGATTTTCGGTACCTAGAAATAAGTGAGTCTTAACTGCAAAAATATTATCAGATACAGCTAGAGCTTGAGCTAAAGTAATGTCTTTGTATGCATACTTATCATTATAATTACTAGGACTATAAGTACTATTATCTTCGAGTTTAAAAGTCGTTGGTTCATCTAGAAATGTAGTTGCTGGGGTAAAACCATTTTCTAGTGCAAGATAGTATAACAAAGGTTTTACAGTGCTGCCGATTTGTCGATTAGATTTAGTGGCGCGATTAAATTGTGAGCTTGAATAATCTTTTCCGCCAATCAAAGCTAGAATTTTACTTGTATAAGGTTCTACAACAATACTAGATGTTTCAACCTCACTATCTTTAGTATAATCTTTAGCACTTTTTTCAAGTATATTTTGATAATCTTGATTAAAAGTAGTATAGACATTTAATCCCTGATTTAAATAGGTATTGTTGTAATAACCTAGTTCTTCAAGTTCATCAATAACTGTGTCTTTATAAAAATTGTTAGCGAGATTTTCATCTACTTTGTGTTCAGAGGCTAAGTTAAGATCACTTTTTAACACTTTTTCTTTTTGTTCATTAGTTATTTTATGACAATCAATCAAAGCATCTAAAACAATTGCTTGTCTTTTACGAGCGGCTTCTTGATCATTGAGAGGCGAATAGTAAGTAGGACCGTTAACGACCCCCGCCAACATACTACTTTCGTTTAGATCTAGATCTTTGGCGCTTTTACCATAAAAGTATTGAGCAGCATTTTCAATTCCATAAATACCATGACCGAAATATACATTATTTACATATCCTTCTAATATTTCATCTTTACTTAAATGAGTTTCTAACTGCATTGTTAAGAAAGCTTCTTTCAATTTTCTGGACCATGATTTTTCATTAGTTAAGTACAGTAAACGAGCATACTGCTGGGTGATGGTACTAGCTCCTTGAGATTTTTTTTGATTTGTAAGATTAACTTTAATAGCCCGCATAATACCAATGGGATCAAAGCCGCGATGTTTATAAAAACGTTGATCTTCAATAGCAACGATACTATCTTTAAAATAACTGCTCACGTTATCTAACGTGACATAATGACCAGCATAATCATTAATTGACTGATAATAAATTTCTTGATCAATATCATATAATTTTAAATAACGATTTTTATTTAAATCAGGTTCTCCCATTGAATAAGCAATAATATATAAGGATAAAAGAATACCTGTAAGACTTGCTAAAATAGTTATTAGTATTTTTATTAATTTTTTCATTATCTCACCAAAAGTATTCTTGACGAATTTGTGTTATAATATGCACGGTGATATAATGAAAAAGTTAATTAAGATCAAATATCGAAATATTTTTAAATATGAAGATCATCAAGAAGTTATTAAATTTGATGAAAATGGTTATTTAGAAGAATTTAATGGTTATAAAGCTATTAGTTTTGTAAAAGATAGACAAATTAAAGTAGAAATCAAAACAAATGAAATAGTTTTACATAATGGTAAAGGTATTTTACACCTTGTTTTAAATGAAGATGTTTTAAATGATTATCAAACAGATTACGGAGTAATTTCTTTAAAGACAAGGCTTATTCATTATGAGACGGGTAACACTATTAAGATAAAGTATGAATTGTATGAGGGATTAAATTTAGTTAGTCAAGTTTATATGATGATATCTTATTCAGTATTGGAGAATTAAAATGAAATTATTAAAGTTTTTATCTAATCGCATAGTTATATCATTTATTTTAATTGTAATTCAAATGATATGGGTGGCACTGTTTGTACATTTTCTTTTTATTGATTCAAGGACATTACGCTGGTTATTTACGATTTTAAGTGTATTTGTGACGTTATATATTATTAACAATGATAATGATGATCCAGGATATAAGATTATTTGGCTGATACCGATCTTATCTTTTCCGGTTTTTGGTGGTTTGTTGTATATTGTGTTTGGAAATAAAAAACCAACAAAGGGATTACAGGAAGCTTTTAATAATCAAAATGAAGCTATTAAACCTTATATTTATTTTAATGATGTAAAAGATAAAATAGATGATCCTATTGTTAAAGGACAAGTGAATTATTTAGTAAATGAAAAATTTCCCATTTATAATAATAGTGAAATTAAATATTATTCACTAGGTGATGATGCTTACCCGGATTTATTAGAAGAATTAAGCAAAGCAAAACATTTTATTTTTATGGAATATTTTATTGTTGAAGAAGGAAAAATGTTTAATACGGTTTTAAATATTTTGAAGCAAAAAGTTAAAGAAGGTGTTGAAGTACGTTTTATGTACGATGATGTGGGTTCTTTGACGATGCTGCCGTTTAAATATTATCAACAATTAGAAAGCTATGGAATAAAATGTATTGCTTTTAATCATTTTGTACCCTTTATTTCGGCCGTGATGAATACCCGTGATCATCGCAAGATTACCGTTATCGATGGAAATGTTGGCTTTAGTGGCGGATTTAATTTAGCTGATGAATATATCAATGTTCGTGTTAAATATGGGCATTGGAAAGATACGGGGGTAATGATTCGTGGTGAAGCGGTATGGAATCTAACCTTGATGTTTTTAACGACCTGGAATGCTTCTTTAAATACATATGAGGATTATGATAAATATCATCCTCGTCATTATCCACTTGAATCAGTAAAAGCAACAGGTTTTGTTTTACCATATGGAGATTCACCGCTTGATAATAAACCAGTAGGAAAAAATGTCTATTTGAATATGATAAATCAAGCACAAAAATATATATATATTGATACACCATATTTAATTATTAATGATGAGTTGAAAAACGCTCTTTGTTTAGCAGTACAACGTGGTGTTGATGTAAGGATAGTAACACCTGGAGTGCCAGATAAAAAGCTAGTATTTAAAGTAACTCGTTCTTATTATGAGCCACTGGTCAATGAAGGTGTCAAAATCTATGAATATACGCCGGGATTCATTCATGCTAAAAATTTTGTTTGTGATGATAAAGTGGCAACGGTAGGAACAATAAATTTGGATTATCGTAGTCTGTATTTACATTTCGAATGTGGAGTTTATATTTATAATGCTTCAGTTATTAATGATATCAAGCAGGATTTTTTAAAAACAATAGCACTAGGAAAAGAAATGACTATAGCTGATGTTAAACGGGGGCGCTTTAGAGGCTGGTTAGAGGCGATATTGAGATTATTTGCACCACTATTGTAAAGCTTTTATTTTATAGATTTTAATAGATAAAGTATTTAGATAAATTGTTTTAAAAACATTGACTTCATGCGGGTTTAATGGTAATTTAATTAAGATATGTGGTAAAAACGTAAGGAGGACAATAATGGCAATCAATAAGATAGAAACGACTTTAAAAAGTGCGTTGAAAAATGCGATAATAGCATGTGGATTTGTAGAAGAATATGATCAGGAAAATATTATAATTGAGATTCCTAAAGATAAAGCACATGGCGATTATTCAACAAATTTAGCGATGCAGTTAACAAAGTTATTAAAAAGAAATCCACGTGAAATTGCTAATGCAATAGTAGAGTCATTAGATAGAGAAACAGCCAATATTGAAAAAATAGAGATCGCAGGACCAGGGTTTATAAATTTATTTTTAGCTAAAGATGCAATGACGTCTGTCATTAAAGAAGTATTAGAAGAAAAAGATAACTATGGTAAAAGCAATTATGGTAATGGAATAAAATATAATGTTGAATTTGTTTCAGCAAATCCAACTGGTGATTTACACTTAGGTCATGCTAAAGGTGCTGCAGTAGGTGATAGTATTTGTCGAATCATGAGTGCGGCTGGTTATGATGTAACACGTGAATATTATATAAATGATGCTGGAAATCAAATTCATAATTTAGCATTATCTTTATATGCACGTTATAAACAAGCTTTTAATCAAGATGCGATAATGCCAGAAGATGGTTATCATGGAAAAGATATAATTGATATTGCAAATAAAATGAAAGAAGTTGATGGTGATAAGTATTTAAATTTACCAGAAGATGAGGCAATTTCATTTTTTAGAGCTAAAGGAACTGAGTATGAATTACAAAAAATCAAAGATATTTTAAATGAGTTTAGAGTTTCGTTTGATGTATGGTTTTCAGAAACTTCTTTGTATGAAGAAAATAAAGTTGTACCAACAATCGAGAAATTAAAACAAGCTGGATATACTTATGAAGAAGATGGCGCTTTATGGTTTAAATCAACTGAATTTGGTGATGATAAAGATCGGGTTTTAATTAAAAGAGATGGATCATATACTTATTTAACCCCTGATATTGCATATCATTTAAATAAATTAGACCGTGGCTATGAATATTTAGTTGATTTATTAGGAGCTGATCATCATGGATATATTAATCGAATGAAGGCTGCGATCCAGGCTCTTGGATATAATGCTGATCAATTAAACATTGATATTATTCAAATGGTGAGAATGATGAATGATGGAGAACCAGTTAAAATGTCAAAAAGAACTGGTAATGCTGTAACGATAAAAGACTTAATTGAAGAAATCGGAGTTGATGCAACACGCTATTTCTTTGTCTCTAAAGCAGCTAATACGCCATTTGATTTTGATATTGCTTTAGCTAAATCAAAATCAAATGAAAATCCGGTGTACTATGCTCAATATGCGCATGCTAGAATGTGTTCAATTAAAGTACAGGCGGCTAAAACTAATATTGTTTATAGCGACAAATTTGATTTATTAGTTAATGATAAAGAAATTGAATTAGTTAAACATATTAATGAATTTAAAAACGTAATTATTGATGGAGCGATAAATCGAGCACCACACAAAATTGCTAATTATATTCAAAGATTAGCACAATTATTTCATAGTTTTTATAATGAATGCTATGTTATTGATGAAAATAATCTTGAATTAAGTGGACAAAGATTGGCATTAGTGGAGGCTACAAGAATTACAATGGCTAATGCTTTGAATTTAATTGGGGTAAGTGCTCCAGAAAAAATGTAGGAGGATCGTTAAAATGGATAGCATGAATAAATATTATAATATGTCTATGGTTGATGTTGCATATGAATTAATGTCTAAAAAGAGATCGGCAGTTAATTTCTATAAATTATGGGAAGAAGTTTGTCAAATGAAGAAATTTGATGAAATAGAAAAAGATGATAAAGAATCATTATTCTATACTAATATTACTTTAGATGGTCGCTTTATCACTGTAGGTGAAAATAATTGGGATTTAAGAAGTCGTCATAAATTTAGTGATGTTCATATCGATATGAATGATATCTATGCTGATGATGAAGAAGATGTATCTGAAGAACCAGAAGAAGATGTAGATTCAACAATTGAAGATGATTATAATTAAGCAAGACTTAGGTTTTGCTTTTTTATAGGTAAAGAGAAATGATCAGAAAAGTAACTGTAGATGATTATGAAGCAATCGCTAAATTACTAATTAAAACATTTAGAGCTTTTCCCTGGAACGAAGAGTGGGATTATTATCAAGCACTTCAAAGAGTAAAACAATTAGATGATGGTAAATATACAAGATGCTATGTTTATTTGATAAATAATAAAATAGTAGGGGTTATGTGTGGAAAAATAGTTACTTATGTTGAAGATGTAGTGTTAATGATTGAAGATTTTTATGTTGATCTAGATTATCAAAGGATGGGGATTGGTGGTAAAATGTTAACTTTACTTGAAAAAGAAATAAATGAAGTTGATAGTTTTATGTTATTGACAGGAAAAGGTTTTTATAGTGTTGATTTTTATCAAAAAATGGGTTCGTGATACAGGATGATGTTGTCTTTATGAGTAAAAAAATACATTGACAAAGTTTTTATAAAATTTTATTATACAGATAAGTTATAGAAGGGAAATATGATATGTTAAGTCGGTTTAAAGGAATAAAACTAAGATGGTATCATTTTATTATTTTTTGGTTACCAGGCGGTATTTTTTGGTTATCTTGTTTATTGGCATATCAGTGTAGAAATACAAAGATAATATAAAAGACATCAAATTTGATGTCTTTTATATTATCTCATCAATTAAACCATATTTTAATGCTTCATCTGGTTCTAAAAAATAGTCACGATCAGTATCTATAATTATTTTATTTAATGGTTGATTTGTATTTTGGCTTAAGATTTTATTTAACTTTTCTTTTTGTTTTAAAATACGCTTGGCATTAATTTCAATATCGCTCGCCTGTCCCTCAAAAGCTCCTAAGCTGATGGATCATGATTTCACTATTAGGAAGGCTGCAGCGTTTTCCTTTAGAACCGGAACTAAGTAAAAAAGCAGCCATGCTTGCAGCCATTCCAATGACAATAGTAGAAACATCGCATTTAATAAAATTCATGGTATCATAAATAGCCATTCCCGCGTTAATACTACCTCCAGGTGAGTTAATGTACATAAAAATATCAGCACTGTTATCAATGGATTCTAAATATAATAATTGACCAACAATACTGCTAGCCATTTTATCATCAATGGTACCAGTTAATAAAATAATTCGATCTTCTAAAAGTCGTGAATAAATATCATAAGCATATTCACGTTGATTTGTTTTTTCGATTACAGTAGGAATTAAATGCATTATCTTACCTCCATATTTAAGTATAGTGATTTAAATAATAATTATTCATTTTATCTTTTATTTAATCGAAATGAAATCAGTTATATTTTTGATTTTAATTAAGACAAAATTTAATTTTTAATTATTTTTTTTAATGAAACCCATTTCATTAGTTGCTTTTCTTTAATTTCTGGAATATAATATGTTCATAAAGAACATTCAAGGAGGAATATAAAGAATGGCAGTAAAAGTAGCAATTAATGGATTTGGACGTATTGGACGTCTTGCATTCAGACAAATGTTTGGTGCTGAAGGATATGAAGTTGTAGCAATCAACGATTTAACTGATCCAAAAATGTTAGCACATTTATTAAAATATGATTCAGCACAAGGTAAATATGCATTAGCTGATACAGTTTCAGCTGGTGAAGGATCTATTACTGTAGACGGTAAAGAAATTAAAATTTATGCAGAAGCAGATGCTTCAAAATTACCTTGGGGTGAATTAGGAGTAGACGTAGTATTAGAATGTACTGGTTTCTATACTTCTAAAGCTAAATCTCAAGCTCATATTGATGCAGGAGCTAAAAAAGTTGTTATCTCTGCACCAGCAGGAAATGACTTACCAACAGTTGTATTTGGTGTAAACGAAGGTGTTTTAACTGCTGATGATACTATTATCTCTGCAGCTTCTTGTACAACTAACTGTTTAGCACCTATGGCTAATGCTTTAAATAAATTAGCACCAATCAAATCTGGTATCATGTTAACAGTACATGCTTATACTGGAGATCAAATGGTATTAGATGGACCTCATAGAAAAGGTGATTTAAGAAGAGCTCGTGCAGCTGCAGTAAATATTGTACCTAACTCAACTGGTGCAGCAAAAGCTATTGGATTAGTAATCCCAGAATTAAATGGAAAATTAATTGGTTCAGCTCAACGTGTACCAGTTCCTACTGGATCAACTACAATCTTAACTTCAGTTGTTGAAGGTGAAGTTACAGTTGATGAAGTAAATGCAGCTATGAAAGCAGCAACAACTCCATCATTTGGATACACTGAAGAACAATTAGTATCTTCTGATATTATCGGAATTACTTACGGATCATTATTTGATGCAACTCAAACTATGGTTAAACCATTAGATAATGGAACTACTGAAGTTCAAACTGTTGCATGGTATGATAATGAAAATTCATATACTTCTAACATGGTTAGAACAATCAAATATTTTGCTGAATTAACAAAATAATTAATTGAAACTTAATGCAAAGACTAGTCATTGACTAGTCTTTTTCGTTATTTAATATAAGTTTTATATGTGATTTGAGATTGTTTGTATGAATGTTATATTTTCAAAAAATTTGAAATTACAAAATTCATTTATTTTACCACGATGAATGAGACTTGATATGACGCTAAAAATGTGATGGACACCAAAACAAAAGGTGTTTTTTTATAAAAAAGTATACTTACTTATTTATGTGTCATGTATAAATAGCATAATTTTATATTAAAATGTTAAATAAGATGATAGCTGTTTGTAGCATTATTATATGATTATATAAAATTATAAGAATGGTTTAGATAAAATTAAATTTAAAAAATAAACAATTTATGAAGATAAAAATTTGTAAAAAAAACAAAAAAGAAGTTGTATTAGCAACTATAGCTTTAAAAATAGCTTATTTTTGTTTATAAAACATAATGAATTCTTTTTATATTGAAAAGCTTTATTTGTAAGCGCTATACTTTGGGTAAAGGAGGAAGAGTAAAGGACAAAATTTAAAGAGAGAGAAAGATAGTTATTA
>BAHP02000090.1 GCA_000508865.1 Clostridiales bacterium VE202-01 | reverse complement strand
CAAGGTATTGCTCAAGGAGTTGAGCAGGGTATTGAGATCGGTAAAATGCGAGAAAAAAAGGATAATTGTGTAAAATTAATTAAGAAGGTATATAGTAGAGATTGTATTGAGTGGGTAGAAAATTTAACTGAAGTGCAGTTAGATGAGATAATAAATTTGATTATTGAAGAAAATGATTTTAAAAATTTTAAACAAAAGATAGATAGATTAGGATAATAATTTAGTACTAGATGTTTATATTAACAGGATATAAAATAGTAAAATTAGTTAAAAGAGCATAATAGATGAAAAGTGGTTCTTACTCGAAAATGGGCAACTAAAAATAAGAGATTTCAAAAAATAACGGTTTTTATTAATCGTTTAAGAAATCTCTTTCTAACATAAGAAAAAATTTTCTCGTTTTATGATAAATATAAAAGCTGGGTTATAAAAATGTAAATTTTAAATTATCTATGATTGAGTAAGAGATGATGATAAATTAATTGAGTTAAGATTAAATAGCTTAGGTTTATTAAAAAAACTGTCAATTCTAAATCAACAGTTTATTTGATAAATTATATTTGTTTATTATGATAACCATATGTATTTTGCATATCGAAAAAAGTTTTTATTAGATTAGGAAAATAAGGAATAAATGCTCCATTTTTGATTATTTCAATAATTTTGTTTTGAGAAGCCCATTTTACTATTTGGATTTCTTTTTTGTAGTTCTAATTGACGTAAATCAATATCTTTAATAATTAAATAAATATCATCAAAAACCTGAAGAAAATTAGAGAAAAATGAATCTAAGCATCTAATTCTTCAAAAATTTCTTTTAGTTTGTTTCTCCTTTTATAGCACTTTCACCTATGCTAATATTCCATTTTATAATTTCATCAATTATATAAGATTATAAAAGCGTTAATCATAAGACCAACGCTTTTATTTATTAATAGATTCCTTGAGAAATCATTGCTGCTACGACTTTTTCAAATCCCGCAATATTTGCTCCCTTAATTAAATCATAACCTAAACCATATTTTTCAGCTGCAGCTACAGAAGAATTATGAATATCAATCATAATATTATGAAGTTTTTCATCAACTTCTTTAGCTGTCCAGTTATAACGCATAGAGTTTTGAGACATTTCTAATGCAGAAACGGCAACCCCACCAGCATTAGCAGCTTTAGCAGGTCCTAAAGTTCCACCATTAGCTAAGAAATAATGAACACCTTCAGGAGTAGTTGGCATATTAGCTCCTTCAATAATATATTTAACTCCATTAGCGATTAATTGCTTAGCCTCTTCTTCACCAATTTCATTTTGAGTAGCACAAGGGAAAGCCATATCTACTTTTAATCCCCATGGTTTTTCACCTGGATGGAATTCACAACCAAATTTTTCGGCATAATCTTTTAATTTGACATCATTAGATTCACGAATCTTACATAAGAAATCAATTTTTTCATCTGTTGTAATTCCTTCAGGATCATATACATATCCATCACGTCCAGAAATAGATACTACTTTAGCTCCATATTCTCTAGCTTTTAAACAAACTCCCCAAGCTACATTTCCGTATCCTGAACATGCAATAGTCTTACCTTCATAGCTGTCATTAAAATGAGCTAAAACTTCTTTACCATAGTATACAGCTCCAAATCCAGTTGCTTCTGGTCTAATCAAACTTCCCCCATAAGGTAATGGTTTACCAGTTAAAACACCATTTTCATAAGCACCTCTAATACGTTTGTATTGACCATATAAATAACCAATTTCACGAGCACCAGTACCAATATCCCCTGCAGGTACATCAACATCAGGTCCAATATGACGATATAGTTCAGTCATGAAACTTTGGCAGAAACGCATAATTTCGTTATCAGATTTCCCTTGTGGATCAAAATCAGATCCTCCTTTACCACCACCGATAGGTAAAGTAGTTAATGAATTTTTAAAGATTTGTTCAAATCCTAAAAATTTAATAATTCCTAAGTTAACGCTTGGGTGTAATCTTAAACCACCTTTGTATGGTCCGATTGCACTTGAAAATTGAACTCTGTATCCACGGTTAACTTGTACTTGACCATTATCATCCATCCATGGTACTTTAAACATTAAAGTTCGTTCTGGTTCAACTAATCTTTCTAAGATTGCTTGTTTTTCGTATTCTGGATGAGCTTCGATAACTGGTTTTAAGCTCTCTAATACTTCTTCAACTGCTTGAATAAACTCAGGTTGATCAGCGTTTTTTTCTTTTACTTGATTTAATACTTTAGTAATGTAATCCATTTGTATATTCCTCCTTGTTACAAATAATATAATACTATTAATCTAATAATAAATAAATTTTTTAAGAAAAATATATTATAAATAAAAATATTTGTTATTTTTATTTAAAAAATACCATATTTATACATTAGAATTCTATGTAAAGAATTAATATTAAAATGATTTATAGAAAGCATAAAAAAAGATATTATCTCAATCAAAAATGCAACATTTTATCCATGTAGTTTAAGATTTGTTGAAGAAAACAACAAATTCATCAAACATTTTATATAGAAGAAACAAAATAGTCAATCATTTTAGAAGAATCGAACTATAATCAAAGTATTTTTAAATTAGTAATTGTTTTTTTGGAAACTGGATTACATGAAATTTAAACAATAGTAAAAAGAATATCTAAAAGTGATAATTTTATCTTTTCATTTGTTAAAAGATATGGTATATTGTATACAATGAGAGGTGTTTAATATGAATATAAAAGCAAACTTACAATTACATCACCATCATTGGATTGCCTAGGGTTTTATCGACTAATGATACAACCCATTTTGTGTTAAATATTAATTGGGTGTATCTAATGACAATATTACTTTAGCGAGTCATTAGTAAATGACTCGTTTTTTTATAACTAAAGGGGGAAATAAAATGGAAGAATTTAAGTATTTAATACCAGAAGAAAGTATTGATGCAATTATTACTAATGTATCGGAATTAAGAAAAATTGAAAATAGTTTGCGAAATATCTTTGCTAAAAATCATTATAGCGAAGTATTGATGCCATCTTTTGAATATGTAGATCTATATACTCAATTAGATTGTGGTTTTGAACAAGAAAAGATGTTCCAATATATTAATCATGAAGGTAAAAATGTGGCCATGCGCTGTGATTTTACGATTCCACTAGCACGTTTTTATTCAACGAATAATTATGATGAAAAAGAAGCACGTTATTGTTATTTTGGAAAAGTTTATCGTAAAGAAACGATGCATAAAGGACGTTCTAGTGAGTTTTTTCAAGGTGGAGTTGAATTGATCAATAAACCGGGGCTTGCTGGAGATAAGGAATGTTTAAGTATGATTCAGGAATCTTTACCACATTTAGGATTAAAAAATATTTTAGTAGAAATCGGTTCGGCTCAGTTTTTCAATCGTTTATGTACGCTTGTTGGCAATAGAGCAGCAGAATTAACAGAAATATTAAAATTTAGAGATATTAGTAGAATGAAAAGATTTGTTGCTGATAATGATTTTGATCAAGACTTAAATGCTTTATTATTAAAACTTCCAACAGCGTTTGGGGATATTAAATTATTAGATACAGCAATTGAAAGCATTAATGATCAAGTAATGTTGAAGGCATTAGAACAGTTAAAAGAGCTATATAATTCATTAGATAATCAAGAAGTATTATTTTTGATTTAGGGATGGTTCCAACGATGAAATATTATACAGGTTTAATGATAAAAGGATATAGCGATAAAAGCGCTCAGCCAATTATTTCAGGGGGAAGATATGATGATTTATTGCCAAGATTTAATAAAGATGTTGGAGCGATTGGTTTTTGTTATCATATGAATCATATTTTAAAAGCACTTGATAAACAGGGGGAAGATGATAATGATTAAAATAGCGATTACTAAAGGGAGAATTGAAAAACAAGTTTGTAAATTATTGGAAAAAGCGGGCTTTGATATGGAACCAATTTTTAATAAAGATCGTGAGCTGCTGATTGCAACTAAAGACGGTATTGAGATGATTTTTGGTAAAGCTAATGATGTAGTTACTTTTTTAGAACATGGAATTGTTGATGTAGGTTTTGTTGGTAAAGATACGCTTGATGATGTTGATTTTGAAGATTATTACGAATTATTAGATCTAAATATTGGTAAGTGTTATTTTGCCGTAGCAGCATATCCTGAATATCGTAATAAGAAGTTTGTACGTAGAAAGAAGATTGCCAGTAAATATACGAAAGTTGCTAAAAGCTACTTTGCAAAAAAGCAGGAAGATGTGGAAATTATTAAATTAGAAGGTTCTGTTGAATTAGGACCAGTGACGGGAATTAGTGATGCGATCGTTGATATTGTAGAAACGGGTTCAACTTTGAAAGCTAACGGTTTGGAAGTAATTGAAAAAATCAGTGATATTTCAACGCGATTGATTGTTAATAAAGTAAGTTTTAAATTTAAAAGATGAAATTATGAATTTAGTTACTAAATTAGAAACAGTTACGGAGGATAAAAAATGTTAAAGATAATTGATTATAAAGGTAATTTAGAAGCAGTAGCCGCTAAGTTAGATAGCCGTAAAGAAAGTGTTAATAAAGAAGTAAATGATATCGTATTAAAAATTATTGAAGATATTAATATGCGTGGTGATGAAGCACTGTATGAATATTGTTTAAAATTTGATGGTTATAAAATTACAGATGAAAGTGATTTGATCGTAAGTGAGGCTGAAAAAGAAGAAGCTTTAAAACAAATAGACGCTAATTATATGCGGATCTTAGAGCGAACAAAAAATCAAATCATTGAATTTCATAAAAATCAAATTGATAAATCATGGTCTTTATATAAAGATAATGGAGTAATTATGGGACAGATGGTTCGTCCAATTGAAAGAGTAGCTTTGTATGTGCCAGGGGGAACAGCTAGCTATCCTTCAACTGTATTAATGAATGCCTTACCAGCTAAACTAGCCGGTGTTAAAGATCTAGTAATTATTACACCGGTTAAAGAAGATGGCAAAGTAAATCCAATAATTGTTGCAGCAGCTAAAGTCAGTGGTGTTGATACGATTTACAAATTTGGCGGAGCTCAGGGGGTCGTAGCGATCGCTCATGGAACGCAGACAATAAAAAAAGTTGATAAGATCGTTGGTCCAGGAAATATTTTTGTCGCAACTGCTAAGAAGTTAAGTTATGGTTTAGTTGATATTGATATGGTAGCGGGACCTAGTGAAGTTTTAGTTATTGCTGATGAAAACGCTAATCCTAAATATATTGCTGCCGATTTAATGAGTCAGGCTGAACATGATAAATTAGCTAGTGCCTTGCTTGTTACCACAAGCAGAGAGTTAGTAGCTAAGGTAAATGATGAATTAAAACGACAAATTACATATTTATCAAGAAAAGAGATCATTGAAGAATCATTGACTAATTATGGCGGTGCTATTATCGTTAATAACTTAGATGAGGCCTTTACAGTTTCTAATTATTTAGCACCAGAGCATTTAGAAGTCTTAGTTGCTGATCCGATTAATACACTACCAAAGATAAAAAATGCTGGTTCGATCTTTTTAGGTGAATATTCACCAGAACCGTTAGGGGACTATATGAGTGGAACTAATCACGTTTTACCAACGGGTGGAACTGCTAAATTTTATTCGGCTCTTGGTATATGATTTTGTTAAATATTCATCTTATAGCTATTATCCTAAAAATGTTTTAGGTGATTTTAAAGATGATGTTATTGAATTTGCTAAAAGCGAGGGATTAGACGGACATGCTAATTCAATTGCAGTAAGATTTGAGGAGGAATAGTTGTGCGAATTGGTAAAATAGAGCGAGAAACAAAGGAAACAAAAATTTTAGTTCAGTTAGATTTAGATGGTGAAGGTAAAAGTGAAATAAATACCGGAATTGGCTTTTTTGATCATATGTTAACATTATTAGCTTTTCATGGTAACTTTGACTTGATCGTGAAATGTGATGGTGATCTTGAGGTAGATACCCATCATACAATTGAAGATCTAGGAATTGCTTTAGGAACTTGTTTAAAAGAAGCGTTAGGTGATAAATTAGGAATTACTCGTTATGGGGCTTTTACGATTCCTATGGATGAAACACTTGTGACAACTAATCTGGATATTAGTGGTCGACCATTTCTCGTTTTTAATGTAAATCTAACTTGTGAAAGAGTTGGTACTTTTGAAACAGAGATGGCAGAAGAGTTTTTTAGAGCTTTTGCTTTTAATTCATTGATTACTTTACATATTAATGAACATTATGGTATCAATAATCATCATATTATTGAAGCTGTATTTAAAAGCCTAGGTCGCGCTTTAAAACAAGCTGTTAGTATTGATGAAAATAATAAAAATAAAGTAGTCTCATCAAAAGGAGTACTGTAAGGAGGAATATTAATGGTAGTTATCATTGATTATAATATTGGTAATTTAAGCAGTGTTACCTCAGCTTTAAAAAGAATTGGCGTTGAAGCAATCGTTTCCCGTGATAAAGAGATCATTAAAGAAGCAAAAGCAATCGTTTTACCTGGGGTTGGTACTTTTCCTGTAGCCATGAATAATTTAAAGAAATATGATTTGATTGATGTGTTAAATGAATGTAAGGATAAAGGAACACCAATATTAGGAATTTGTTTAGGAATGCAGATATTGTTCGAAAAAGGTTATGAAGTAGAGGAAACTAAAGGATTAGGTTTTTTAAATGGTGAAGTAGAATTTATGGATATTGATGAAAAAGTTCCTCACATGGGCTGGAATCAATTACATTTTAATCAAGAACACCTGATCTTAAAGAATATTCATGAAAATGATGATGTTTATTTTGTTCATTCATATATGGCAAAATGTCCCGATGAACAGTTGATCGCATATAGTGATTATGGTGATACAAAAGTAACGGCTCTGGTGGCTAAAGATAATGTTATTGGCTGCCAGTTTCATCCGGAAAAAAGCGGTACTGTAGGGAAACAAATATTATTAGCGTTTAAGGAGATGATCGAATGTTAATTATTCCAGCAATAGATTTAAAAGATGGCCAAGCAGTAAGACTGTTTAAAGGGGATTATCAACAAAAAACAGTTTACAGCAATAAACCTGAAGATTTAGCTAAAGCATTTGAAAAGATGGGTGCAAAATTGCTTCATGTTGTTGATCTAGATGGGGCTAAAGATGGTAAATGTGTTAATCTTGAAACAATTAGAAAAATAAAACAAAATACCTCAATGCAAGTAGAACTTGGCGGGGGAATCAGAAATATGGAAACAGTTGCTTTATATTTAGATGAGGTAGGGATCGATCGCGTAATTTTAGGAACAGCAGCTATCAATGATCCTGATTTTCTTAAAAGAGCATTGGCTGTATATGGACCAGATAAAATTGTTGTTGGAGTTGATGTTAAAAGCGGTTATGTTTCAACTTCAGGCTGGTTAGAAACGAGCAATGTGCCATATTTAGATTTTATTAAAGAATTAGAAAAATTAGGTGTTAAATATATCGTTGCAACTGATATTAGTAAAGATGGAACTTTACAAGGACCGAATTTTGAAATGTATGAAATGATTGCGAAAACTTCAACGATTAATTTTGTTGTTTCAGGCGGAATCAAAGATGTTCAAAATATTAAAGATGCAGCTAGTAAAAATTATTATGCCTGCATTGTTGGTAAAGCTTATTACGAAGGTAAAGTTGATTTAAAGGAGGTTATTTCATGCTTACAAAACGAATAATTCCTTGTTTAGATATTAAAAATGGTAAGGTAGTAAAAGGAATCAATTTTGTGGGATTAAAAGATGTTGGCGATCCCATCGAATTAGCTAAACGTTATGATGAACAGTGTGCTGATGAAGTCGTGTTTTTGGATATTACAGCAAGTTATGAACAGCGCGATATTATCAAAGACTTGATTGAACGTGGCGCAAGTGAGTTATCAATTCCTTTAGCAGTTGGTGGCGGAATCAGGAGTCTTGAAGATTTTAGAACGATCTTAGCTTGTGGTGCTGATAAGGTATCTGTTAATTCAGCGGCTATCGCTGATCCTAATTTAATTAAAGAGGCTGCTGATGAATTTGGGGTTCAGTGCGTGGTCGTGGCTATTGATGCTAAAAAGCGAGATAATGGCGGTTATGATGTCTATATTAAAGGGGGACGTGAAAATACGGGAATTGATTTAATTGAATGGGTAACTAGATGTGAAAAGTTAGGAGCTGGAGAAATTCTTTTAACTTCAATGGATGCTGATGGAACTAAAGCTGGTTATGATATTGATATGATCAATGCTGTATGTGATGCTGTCGATATTCCTGTTATTGCTAGTGGCGGTTGCGGTAGTATTCAAGATATTGTTGATGTTTTTAAAAAGACTAACTGTGATGCAGCATTAGTGGCTTCACTGTTCCATTTTGGTGAAGCCACAGTCGAAGATGTTCGCGTTGAATTAAGAAAACATGGTATAAACGTAAGGAGAGCAATGTAATGAAACCAGATTTTAAAAAGATGGCGTTAATTCCTGCGATTGTTCAGGATTATAAAACGAATGAAGTATTGATGTTAGCTTATGTTAATGAAGAGGCATATCAAAGGATGCTGGAAACGAAGCAGACTTGTTTCTATTCTCGTAGTCGTAATGAGTTATGGCATAAAGGAGATACTTCGGGACATTTTCAAAATATTAAAGGAATGTATTTAGATTGTGATCTTGATACATTATTGATCTATGTTGAACAGATTGGAGCTGCTTGTCATACGGGGGCATATTCTTGCTTTTTTAACGAAATAATGCCGTATGATAATACTAATATTTTTAGAAGTTTAGAAACCTTGATAGAAGACCGTAAATTAAATCCGGTTGAAAAATCTTATACTAATTATTTATTAGATCAAGGTGTTGATAAGATTTGTAAAAAAGTTGGTGAGGAAGCTAGTGAAACGATCATTGCTGCCAAAAATACAAATAAAGATGAATTAGTAGGAGAAATTAGTGATTTGTTTTATCATGTTTTTGTATTAATGAACAATCAGGGTGTTAGTCTTGATGATATTGAAAACAAGTTAAAAGCACGTCATAAAATTACAGGAAACAAAAAGGATTTTCATACTAGAGGTGATTATTGATCCCTCTTTTTCTATAATATTTAAAAATAAAGGAGAATTTTATGAGAGCAATTGATTATCATATGCATACCTGCTTTTCTGGGGATAGTGAAGCAGACCCTAGAGAGCATGTAAAACAGGCTATTTTAATGGGGTTAGATGAAATTTGTTTTACTGATCATCGGGATTTTGATTATCCCATTGATTCTTTTGATTTAGATGTTGAAAAATATTATCAAACGATCATGGCTCTAAAAGAAGAGTTTAAAGATGAAATTAAAATAAAATGGGGTATTGAAATTGGTTTAGATATGAATTATCAAAAAGAGATCAACGAGTTGATCAATCGCTATCCTTTTGATTTCGTGATTGGTTCAATTCATGTTATCGATCATACTGAATTTTATTATGGTGATTTTTTTAAAGGATTGTCAAAAGAACAGGCGCATCGTTATTTTTTTGAAGAAACGTTGAGGTGTGTTAAGAATTTTGATTGTTTTAACGTTTTAGGACATTTAGATTATATTATGCGTTATGGTCCCTATGAAAATAAAATGATCGATCATGATAAATATCAAGATCTTATTGATGAGATATTTAAAACGTTAATAGCAAAAAATAAAGGAATCGAGGTAAATACATCAGGTTATGCTTTATTAAAAACGTGTGGATTTCCTAATTTTGAACAAGTTAAGCGTTATTATGATTTAGGTGGACGAATTATTACGATCGGAACTGATAGTCATACAAGTGATCGCGTTGGTGAACATGTTGAAGATGTTAAAATAAATTTAGAAAAAATTGGGTTTAAAGATGTAACTACTTTTACTAATAGAAAATGTGATTAAAATGTTGGAAAGAACTATTTATATTTTTTTTGATGTTGATGGTGTTTTAAATAATCATCAAGCTCGAAAGAAATATCAGGGTCGTGAGATGAGAATAATTTGTGATGATAACTTGTTACAATTTGTTGAGCTGATAAATAAAATTGAAGATAAGTATTTAATTGTGTTAACTTCTACCTGGCGTTATTCCCCTGATAGTATAAATATCTTAAAAAAAGCATTAAATAAGTATAATTTAAAATTATCTAATTGTTTAGATATTGCACAATCTAAAACGCGAGGAAAAATAATTATGGAATATTGTCAACAAAGAAATATTTTATATGATGATATCATAATTATTGATGATAGTGATATTGTTGAACTACCAGAGCGGTTAATTAAGTGTGATTATAACTGCGGTTTAACAAATAATGAAGTAAAAAAAGCTTTAATGCTTTTAAAATAAATATTTAAGTGGTTAATATTATACTTTTTATAATTAGTAAAGTTGATTTTATAAAGATAGCAGTATAAAAGTTTATTATTAATGATCGTAATAAGAAGATAATTTATTAATTAAAATTTTATTTATAGATTATCATAGGTAAGTATTATTTTTAATGGTTTGTTGTATCAAAAAAGCAATGTTCAGTATTTAACTGATGCATTGCTTTTTCAGTAAATTAATTTATCAAGTTTAAATAAATATTTATTATAAACTTTCTTTTAAAATATTAACAATTTCTTCACGATCAAGGATTTTATAACCACCTGGCATAATAGCTGTAACATCTGCAATATCCTCTATCATATCTTTGTTTGCACCAAGTTCTGTGATATTCATTACAAGTCCAAGTTCTTTCATCCAATTTTCCATTGCTTTTAGGCCTTCTAAAGCAATTTCTTCTTTATTCTTTTCATCTGTTTTAATATCCCAAACATTTGTTGCAAATCTTACAAACTTATCTAAACCATAAGGCATAATATATTTATAATAAGGAAGTGAAACTGCTGCTAAAGTCATTCCATGTGTAGCATTTGTATAGCCGCCAACAGCTTGTCCTAACATATGTACCATCCAGTCGGTTGATTTGCCTTTAGCAATCAAAGTATTTAGTGCCCATGTTGCAATCCACATAATATTACTTCTTGCTTCATAATTGTTCGGATCTTTAATAGCAATGCGACTTGAGTGAATGAGTGACTTCATTAAGCCCTCGCTAATATAATCACTGGTATTATCATCTGTTCCAGAAAAATATTGTTCACAAATATGGTTGAAAATATCATAAATACCAGAAACCATTTGATAGTATGGTAAAGATAATGTGTATTTTGGATTAAGAATAGAGAATTTTGGCATAATAGCCTCATCTGCAAAAACGTGTCCAATTTTTTGCTTTGTTTGTTGATTAGTTATAACAGCACCTGAATTCATTTCTGATCCTGTTCCAGCCATTGTTAAAATGCAGCCAACCGGAATTATTTCACAGTCAGGTTCTTCAAAACGTAAATAATATTTTTCCCATGGATCTTCTGTACAATTTACTGATACGGAAACAGCTTTTGCATAATCACACACTGAGCCGCCACCTACAGCTAAAAGTAAATCGGCATGATGATTTCTTGCGATTTCGATACCCTCGTATAATTTTTTTAGAGTGGGATTTGGCATAACTCCAGAAATTTCAACAATATTTTTTTTGTTTTTTTTCAATATTTCTATAACTGCATCGTAGATACCATTTTTTTTCACGGAACCACCACCATAAATTAATACGATATTGTTGCCATATTTTAGAAGTTCTGTATTTAAATAATCTAAAGAGTTTTCACCAAAATAAAGTTTTGTTGGATTACAGTATGAAAAATTTCCAAACATAATTTAATTTCCTCCTATTTATCATTAATTTTAAGCAGAATATTTGACATTTATGTTCTACTCTGATAAAATTTTAACACCTAAACCTAACTTTAGGTCAATATTAAAATAAAAAATTATTCAAGGGGTGATAATTATGTATACTATAGGACAAGTTTCAAAAAAGTTTGGTTTGCCTATTTCTACATTACGATACTATGATAAAGAAGGCCTATTTCCAAATATGCAACGAATTTCTGGAATTAGAAAATTTGATGAAAAGGAAATTGAAGCTATACGGATAATTGAATGTTTAAAAAAATCAGGTATGGAAATTAAAGATATTAAACTTTTTATGGAATTATGTGTACAAGGAAGTGAAACTTATTTACAGCGTAAGGAATTATTTTTAAAGCAAAAAGAAATTTTGGAAGCAGAAATAAAACGAATGAATCAAGCTCTTGATATGATTATATTTAAATGCTGGTATTATGATCAGGCAATTAAAGATGGTAATGAAGATCGTGTTTCTTCGATGAGGCCAGAAGATATGCCAGAGTTAATTCAACAGGCTTATGAAAATGCTCATCAATAAAAATATTGGGGAATTTGAGTTGGTCATTAATTTTGAAGGATTGATTAAAATGAACTTGATTTTTGAAGAGATAGAATGATTATAATTGATAATAATTTACAAGCTATAAAAAGCAGGTGCTTTTAATTAGTATAAATAGATAATATTTTAGATAAATTTTGTTTTTTTATAGAGTAAAATATCTCCTGGTTTAATTAAGATTTAAGTTCTTTTTATTAAATGAAATAAGTTGTTTTTTCGATAAAAAGAGCTATTAAAATAGGTTTATGAAGATAAAATTTTGTTTTTAATTTGTATGGTTTTAATTTATATATAAAATTTAAAAAGATTTGAGATATTATTATTGAGTTTATGATATAATGGGTAGTATACATTTGGAGGTATAGATATGGAATTATATAGTAAAGAATTATTAAAAAAGTTAAAAGATACAATTAGTGATGATGGTTATTATATGCCAAAAATATTATTTAATAGTAATAAATATGTAAATATTCGTTTAGAAACAAAGCTTGCTTATGTAGCTTTGTTGGATACTTTATTAAAAAAACCTGTTTTTAATCAAAGTAATTTGGCTTTATTGAAAGCTGATAATCCTGTAATAGGGAAGACATTAGCTATTTTGGCTAATAAAGAAGTTGATCAGGAAAAGGTTAATAAGTATTTAAATGAATTAAGTGAAGCTAATTTAATTGAAATTAATAAACAAGATATTTATATATATCATTTAGATTAAAATGTTTAAAATTTTAGCAAAAAAGTTCATTAAGAACTATACAGATTATAAAAGTTCCAAAGTAAGAGAGCAATATGGAACGCTTTGTTCGATTATTTCGATTGGATGCAATATTGTTTTAGTTATCTTTAAACTTACAATGGGAGTTATTACAAATAGTATTGCAATCCAGGCAGATGGATTGAACAATTTATCTGATGTTGGTAGTAATTTAGCTTCATTATTTGGCTTTAAATTAGCTAATAAGCATCCTGATTCGGAACATCCTTATGGTCATGGACGAATGGAATATGTTGCTGGTTTAATTATTGCTTTTTTAATTTTATTAGTTGGTTTTCAGGCTTTAAAAGATTCAATTTTAAAAATAATTGCTCCGCAAAAAGTAACTTTTACAGTAGTTGCAGTAATTATTTTGGTTGTTTCGATTTTAATTAAACTTTGGATGGCATCATTTAATCGTTATGCTTCAAAAAAGATAAATTCAGCAACATTATTAGCAGCTAGTCAGGATAGTTTAAATGATGTATTAGCAACTACGGCAACTTTATGTTCCTTGATTTTATCTTTATATACAGATTTACCTGTTGATGGAATAATGGGAACGATTGTTTCTATTATTGTGTTAAAAGCAGGAATTGAAATATTTAAAGATACTGTGAATCCGTTATTAGGCATGGCACCAGATAAGGAATTGATCAAAGATATTGAACAGTATATTTTATCATTTCCTGAAGCTTTAGGAATTCATGATTTGATGATGCATGATTATGGTCCAGGTAGAAGATTTTTATCATTACATGTTGAAGTTGATCGTAATGATGATATTATGGCAGCTCACGATGCTATCGATATTATTGAACGAGCAGTTTTGGATAAATATCATATTCTAACGACGATTCATATGGATCCTGTTGATTTCAATGATACTTTAACTAATGAATTAAGAAAAACGGTTATAAAAATAGTTAAAGAAATTAATAATGAATATAGTATTCATGATTTTCGAATTGTTTCAGGGACAACGCACACTAATTTGATTTTTGATGTTTTGATTCCTTCAAATGATCAAATAGAGCATAAGATTTTAAAAGAACAGATAAATAGAAAAATTAAAGCTATTGATTCAAGCTACTATACAATAATTCAGATCGAACATAGTTATGTATAAGAAAAGACTTAAAATTATGAAAATAATTTTAAGTCTTTATTAATTATGCTCTAAATATTACTTCTTCTTTTTCATACATCATCTTAGCACCGATCATTGAAACTATTACATAAACAACAGACCAGCCAATCGTCATATATAGATGAGTATAATTTAATTGATTAAAGATAATTTCTTTAATAACAATAACTACATTTAAAATTGGAATATTCATCATCGCAGTAGAAACAGAACTTGGTTCCATGTACATTGTAACTACTGAAAGAAGCACGGGAATCAAAGTTACTGGAGTCAAATAAGTGTTTGCTTCTTTTAATGAACGAGCATAAGTTGATACTAAAAGCATTACTGCGGAAATAAAAACTACGTATAAAACAGCCAATAAAATAATCAACAGCATGCTTTGAATTGATAAATCGATCGTAATAGCCATAGTATCACTCATTCCAAATTTAAATGCAAGGAGTAAACCAACAGCAGATAAAATAGATGTAATAGTTCCAAATGTTGCGGTAACGAGCAGTTTACCAATCAAAATAGAACTTCTTGAGATGCTAGTTGAAAGTAATGGTTCTAAAGTACCACGTTCTTTTTCACCAGCACCTAAGTCTGTAGCAATCGGAACGATCCCAGAACCAGAATAGCCGATGATCATCATGGGAATCAACATTCCTAACATCATTAATGATAGGCTGTCAACATCATCATCTTTAGCATGTTCATTGTAAGTAAAGGGCTGGAGAATATTACTAGAGAGATTGTTGGCTTCTAAATATGAAGCTAAATAACTGTTTTGATAACTGCTAAAGATATTTTGAACGGTACTAATAGCAGTTAAAGCACGTTGTGAAGTAGTATCGTAATACAGATCAACTTCAGGAGTCGTACCTTCAATTAGCGATTTATTAATATTTTTAGCTATGATATAAGCAGTAATTTTACCATCATAAGCATCATTAATAGGATCATTACTATTTAACAATTCATAAATACCGGCTTCTTTGAAAATTGCTGTAATTTCAGGATCATTTGTATCTAAAACAATTTTATATTTATTATCTTCACTAGGAGTTGCCATGTCGCTGACTGATGAAAAGATAAAAGTAAATAGTAATGGCATAATAATAATAGGAATAACAAATGTCATTAATAATGTTTTACGATCCCTTAAAATATCTTTAAACTCTTTTTTTACGATCGTCATGATATTATTCATTGCTTTCACCTCCGATACATTCGATAAATAGTTCTTCAAGATTATCTTTTTGATAATCTTTTTTTAATTGATCGATTGTACCACTGGCAACGATCTTACCTTTATGAATAATAATAATACGATCACAAAGTTTCTCTGTTTCATACATATTATGACTAGAAAAAACGATAGCTTTATTTTCCTTTTTACATTTTAAAATAAAATCATGAATAAGTTTACTAGACATAACATCAAGTCCTGTAGTTGGTTCATCAAACAACATGACATCGGGATGATGAATAATGCTGCGTGCTAATGAAACTTTTTGTTTCATGCCGCGACTGTATTTACCAACAGGGCGATCTATATAATCGACCATTTCTAAATCGCGGGATATCTGATCAACAGCATTTGCAGCTTCTTCATCACTCATCCCATTTAATTTAGCAAAATAGGTCATGTTTTCTCTTCCCGTTAAACGATCATATAGAGCTACGTCACCACCAAATAGAATCCCAATTTTTTCTCTGATTTTATTTGGATTGTCAATTATGTTGTCTTCATCAATAAACGCATTTCCGCTAGTAGGTTTAAGCATCGTGGCAATCATCCGTAAAGTTGTTGTTTTCCCAGCGCCATTTTCCCCAAGCAGACCAATAATTTCTCCTTGATCAACTTCAAAAGAAACATTTTCAACAGCGTTAATTTTTCTAAATGTTTTAGTTAAATTCTCAACTTTTAACATTCTATTTCCTCCCTTTTAATAAGCAATACAATGATTTAAATTAAAGAAAAGCTTAATATCTTTTATTGCAATAGATATATAATCCCATACGTATCATTGCTATTACAAAAATACATAATGTAATCCCAATTAATAAATCAAAACTGTAAAGAGGAGCAACTATTGAAAGTAATGCTAGTATAATTATTTCAATCGTAAAACTAAAATTACTACCAATTTTATCAGCAATAAATAATTTTCGTTCATCATGATCATTAATATATTTATTAATTAATCTTGTTTCATTTTTGGCAATAAAATGATTAGAAATCAAATTGATGCATGGTAAAACAAGCAAAGTAAAAGATAGACCAGTTTGATAGCCACGCACATAATCAATATGTGGTTCATTCACTAAATTTACCGTTAAGATACCTGTAAAAGATAATCCAGTTAATATCAAGGATGTAATTATTAGAGCAATCATCCAATAATTATTTTTCCTTAAATCTTTACGGGCTAAGACAATTTGATTATTCATTTTTAAGTTCCTCCTCAAAACAAAATACATCTTCAATTGTCAAATCAAAATATTTGGCAATTTTATATGCTAATAGTAAAGAAGCAGTATATTTGCCTACCTCAATTGAGGTAATTGTCTGTCGGGTTACCCCGACAGACCTTGCTAGTTCCTCCTGGGATATTTTACGTGCTTTTCTAAGCTCAGGAATTCTAGTTTTCATTATATCACTCCATTTTGCAAAGTTCACTTTACAATTATAGTATAGTAAGCTTTGCAATATTTGTCAAGGATACTTTGCAAAAGTAAAATATCTCAATCTTTAATTGGATATTTTTGACAATTTTTAATTAACTTTTGTTCAATTATTTCTTCAATATCAAGATTTAATGAATGCGCTAACTGAAAGCAATAAATCATCACATCAGCAAGTTCCTCACTGACTTGATTTATATCATAATTATTATCCCATTGAATACATTCAAGTAATTCACTAGCTTCAATAACGATACTTTTGATTAAGCTATCAGGATAATTTAATTGATCCCAATTTCTCTTTTGTACAAATTCAATAATTTTATTTTCTAATTCTTTCATTATATTCTCCATCTACTTTTTGTTTAAACACTGCAAAATCATCTTCTTCAAAAATCAATTCAATTATTTTTTCTAATTGCTTTTCACTCAAGCCTTCTACCCATTCCTGACAGTCTTGATGATACTGTTTTTTGATCATTTTAATACATGTTTGTTCGATACCCTGTTTGATTCCCTCTTCAATCCTTTTGGCTGTCTTTTCTTC
>BAHP02000091.1 GCA_000508865.1 Clostridiales bacterium VE202-01 | reverse complement strand
AGTCAGCTGTGTAGACAGTTTTTTTTTGACTAATTTTGTGTGTAATCATATATACGTGTTTGATATTAATAAGCTAAAGGAGAATGTTTTATGTTGTATAAGCATCAATATCAGTTTTCAAAAAGAATGGAAATGATCGATATTACTAATCAGATAAAAAAGGATTTAAAAGATGCAAAAATGAAAAATGGTATAGTAATTGTTTATACACCACATACAACAGCCGGTATTACGATTAATGAAAATGCTGATCCAGATGTAGTTAGAGATATGTTGAATGGATTTGAACGTGTTTTTCCAACTAACCATCCTGATTATCATCATTTTGAGGGTAATTCGCATGCCCATATGAAATCAACAGTATTTTCGCCAAGTCAAACTTTGATTATTGATCATGGACAAATTATCTTAGGAGTATGGCAAAGTGTTTATCTTTGTGAATTTGATGGTCCTCGAAATAGAACTTATTATGTTAAATTTATTGCAGGATAGATTGTTAATATATTTAGAGATGATTGCAGTGTGGAAAAATTTATAGTAAAAGTGATTTAACTATTGCAATGACTATATTACTTATGCTATAATCTATTCACGGCAAAAAAAGATTTATTAAAACAAATTTTGCGTTAATGTAATACTGTATTTTGTTTGAAATGTAGATATATTCTTATTTATCTAAGAATTATCAAAAAAG
>BAHP02000092.1 GCA_000508865.1 Clostridiales bacterium VE202-01 | reverse complement strand
TCAAAAAACGACTTGCAAAAGCTAGAGGGATATGGTAATATAGAAAAGCATTGTAAGAAAGAAAAAGCGCTAGTAGCTCAACTGGATAGAGTGCTTGACTACGGATCAAGAGGTTGTGGGTTCGATTCCTGCCTAGCGCGCCATTAAGGGAAGAGAGAGAGCGGGAAGTAGCACAGCTTGGTAGTGCACCTGGTTTGGGACCAGGGGGTCGCAGGTTCAAATCCTGTCTTCCCGACCATTAAAAAAAATTGGGGCCTTAGCTCAGCTGGGAGAGCACCTGCCTTGCACGCAGGGGGTCAGCGGTTCGATCCCGCTAGGCTCCACCAAGATATTAAATTATAGCATTGCTGTAGTTAATTACGGCGGGGTAGCTCAGTTGGCTAGAGCAATCGGTTCATACCCGGTGGGTCGGGGGTTCGAATCCCTTCCCCGCTACCAGTTTAATATAAGGTACCCGTAAGAGATGAAGCAACAAGGACCCTTAGCTCAGTTGGTTAGAGCTATCGGCTCATAACCGATCGGTCGTTGGTTCGAGTCCAACAGGGTCCACCAAATAATGCGAGGGATTACCCAAGTCCGGCTGAAGGGATCGGTCTTGAAAACCGACAGGGGATTAACGTCCCGCGGGGGTTCGAATCCCTCATCCCTCGCCATTTAATTAAGAAAAGAGAATATCGCGGGATGGAGCAGTCTGGTAGCTCGTCGGGCTCATAACCCGAAGGTCGTTGGTTCAAATCCTTCTCCCGCAACCAAGAGGTCTGGTAGTTCAGTTGGTTAGAATGCCGCCCTGTCACGGCGGAGGTCGCGGGTTCGAGTCCCGTCCAGACCGCCAAATGGTTCCGTAGCTCAGTCGGTAGAGCAGAGGACTGAAAATCCTCGTGTCGCTGGTTCGATTCCGGCCGGAACCACCATT
>BAHP02000093.1 GCA_000508865.1 Clostridiales bacterium VE202-01 | reverse complement strand
GAAGTCATAAAAAAACAAAAAAAATATTGACGTAGCCTAAAAAAAAGTGTATGCTTATTAAGCAACAAATGATAGCAGCACATAGAGTTTTGAAACGAGCGTTTATAACTAATGTTTGTAAAGTAGCTGGCTGCAAAGTGAAATACTTAATATAAACACAATTCAAATAATCTATGCAATGTTATTGTTTTATGCAAATAAAACAATAAATGGAGGAAAACAAATGTCACGTTATACTGGACCACAATGGAAGATCTCTCGTCGTTTAGGATTTTCTACTTTAGAAACTGGAAAGGAATTAAGCAGAAGAGCTTATGCTCCTGGTCAACATGGTCAAAAAAGAAAAAAACAAACAGAATATGGATTACAATTAGCTGAAAAACAAAAAGTAAGACATATGTATGGAGTTAATGAAAAACAATTCCACAACACATTTAAACAAGCTGGTAAAATGAGCGGTATTCATGGTTATAACTTCCTTTGCTTACTAGAAAGAAGATTAGACAATGTTGTTTACAGATTAGGTTTTGCACCTACAAGAAGAGCTGCAAGACAGTTAGTAAACCATGGTCATTTCTTAGTAAATGGAGTTAAAACTGATATTCCATCTTATCGTGTTAAAGTTGGAGATGTTGTTGAAGTTAAAGAAAAATCTAAGAATTTAGCTGTTATTAAATCTGCTTTAGAAAACAGAGTACATACACCTGCTTTCGTTGAAGTTGATGAAGCTAAATTAAGTGGTAAATTTGCTCGTTTACCTGAAAGATCTGAATTGAATCAAGAAATCAATGAATCATTGATCGTTGAATATTATAACCGTATGGGTTAATCCGATAGGATTATGGTATATGCTATCTTTGCAGAGGGTAGCTATACCTTTTTTTATGCGATTTAATAAAAATATAATGTATTAGAGAAAATTATTTGATATAATATAAGTCAATATGGAGGTAATTATGACAGACAGTAGAATTTGTATAGCTTTGGATTTTCAAAATAAAGAAGAAGTAAAAGAATTTTTAGAAAAATTTAATGATGAAAAATTGTATGTAAAAGTGGGAATGGAATTGTTCTATGGTGAAGGTATCGAAATGATTAAAATGATCAAAGAAATGGGACATAACATTTTCTTAGATCTAAAATTACATGATATTCCTAATACTGTAAAAAGTGCGATGAAACAGCTGGCTAAATTAGATGTTGATATGGTCAATGTTCATGCTTCTGGTAGCAAAGCGATGATGAAAGCAGCACTTGAAGGATTAGAAGAAGGAAAAACGGGTGATAAAAGACCAGCATGTATTGCGGTTACATGTTTGACATCATTAGATCAAGATGTACTAGATAATGAATTATTGATTCATGAACCGTTAGAAGAAGTTGTTTTAAAATGGGCTCAAAACGCTAAAGAAGCAGGGTTAGATGGCGTAGTTTGTTCACCGTTAGAATCTAAAATCATCCATGATAATCTCGGTAAAGAGTTTCTAACTGTTACGCCAGGGATCCGTCTAGTAGATGATAGTGTAAATGATCAAAAGCGAGTTACAACTCCAGCTATGGCACGAGAACTTACTTCAAGTTATATTGTAGTAGGAAGAACGATTACGGGATCTAATGATCCATATGCAACTTATAAAAAAGTGTATCAAGATTTTCAAGGGTAGAGGAGAAAGATGATGAAAGAATTAATTGCCAAAGATTTATTAGATATCAAAGCGGTTTTTTTGAGACCGAATGAACCATTTACATGGGCTAGTGGGATAAAATCCCCTATTTATTGTGATAATCGTTTGACTTTATCATATCCAAAGGTTCGTAAAGATATTGAAACAGGACTAGCAAAATTAATTAAAGAAAATTTTCCTGAAGCGGAATGTTTGATGGGGACAGCAACAGCAGGAATTGCTCATGCAGCATTAACAGCAGAAATCTTAGAGTTGCCAATGGGCTATGTTCGTGGTGGAGCTAAGAGCCATGGACGTAATAATCGTATTGAAGGTAAAGTAGAACCTGGTATGAAAGTCGTTGTTGTTGAAGATTTAATTTCAACAGGTGGAAGCTCTTTGGAATGCGTTGAGGCTTTAAAAGAAGCAGGATGTGAAGTTATTGGATTAGTCGCTATTTTTACGTATGGATTACCTAAAGCAACTGTTAATTTTGAAGCTGCTAATTGTAAATTTGTTACTTTGACTGATTATGATACATTGATTGGGGTAGCAAAAGAAAATGATTATATTAAAGAAGCAGATATTGAAAAGTTAAAAGCTTGGAAAAAAGATCCAAGTGATGAATCTTGGATGGGCAAATAAGGAACAGTTTTGAAATAACCCCATTGAACCAAGTGAACAAAAAGTAGAAGTATATGAGAAATGATGAAATAATGAATGTATTAATCAATATTTGAGAATGTAAAATGAACTGTGTAAGTTAAGAGTGTACGGCTTAACTTGAGTAATTTAATAATTTAGGGACAGCCTAAAAAATGTCTAAATAAGCTTAAAGGAACAACCAGAAATTTGATAGTTGTTCCTTTTGTTATGTCTCGATACTTTTTTATTTTTAAACTTCTTTTTTGATTTTGGAGTAGATTTTTTCTATTAGCCCAAATCAATTGGATATAAACCGCCAAATGAATACGAAAAAGAATGTAGATTAGCTTTAACTAATAATAAAAATTATTTAATAAATTCAATAATTTAAGTTGTCTGAAATCTTGGCATAGTAACAGCCAGCATTATACTTGATTTTACGATCAGCAGAAATCACGGAGATGAAATTATGTATTTTAAGATCATGATAGATTCTCTGAAAAAAGAAATAACTGATATTGACAGATTTAGATCTGGCAACAATGAGACATTTATTAAAATCAATGTCAACATTTAGGGGAGAAAGAGCATTGTCAAGGCGAAGTTAAAATCATCAACGACCTGTTTAGCATAAGCAAGAGGATCATCGGTGATTTTAAGAAGTTTACTATGTTTACTGATTCTTTTAATGTTTTTAGTGGTATTTTTATATCGTTGCTAAAATTTTTTTGGATATAATAAATAGTATCAGGATAATTTTTGTTATAAGAAAGTTTCATAAAAGAACTTTTTTCAATATATCATACATTGAATATGAGTATCATGATATATTGCAAATGGAAAAATAGTAATGTATCAAGCATTTAAACGATTTGATTAAATCATTTTATCAAGACCTGAAATACTATATGTATTCATTGACGGTTTTCAGAGTTTGATTTATAATAAAATTAGAAAAAAATATAGAGTTTAAATAAAAAAAGGATAATAAAAGTTATTGTTATTTCTATATAAAAAAGGATATGATATTATTTATTGTTGTTTTCATCAAAAAAAGAGGGGAGGGAATGTAAATTATACACGTGATTTTTCAAAAGGGAAAATTGCGGAATGACTTTTAGGGCTTCTGTTATTAAAGTGAAAATGAAAAGTTATATTTAGTACAAATATCGTTAAAAATTGTGAATATATAAAGGAAATTGAAAAATCATATACAGAATTATAATATAACAATATATGACTGTAATTTAAATAGTAGTGATGAAGATTATGAAATAAATCATATTATATTGAAAAAAGATTTCCAGAATTTAAAATAGCCCCAAGTTTATTTTGGATAGATAAATAAAAACTTATTAACTTTTGAGATTGATGAAGAGGAGAAACAGTTAGATAAATTGGTTATGAAATTTGAAGTTGATAAAAAATAAAATTTACGTAATGTTTTTAGACATTGCTATAAAGGAGTCGTTGTTATGAAGAAATATAAATCAGAATTAATATTTATTTTCATATTTGTGTGTGTTCCTATAGTTTTAGAGCTAGCAGGCTTCGTTAAATTTCATTTGTTATCTTTAAAAAGCTGGGCTATATATGGAGTTTTAACTGTTATAATCAGCATATTTATTAAAAGGCTAAAACACAACCATGGGAAAAGAGGTTGTAATGATACAGTGTCATTAAGTTAATTAAATACTAAAGAAACCAAAGATAAAAATGAAATCTATTTTATCTTTGGTTTTATTTGTTTGTACACGAGGAGCATTTTATAGAGAATTTTAATTTCTTCAGCATGAAATTTATCTAGATTTGTAATGATACATTCATATATATCATTAGCTATTTTAAATTTTACAGTTAATTCATAAATTTAATCAGCGATAATCATGGCATATATATCAATTTACAAAATGCATATTCTCATCTTTTAATGGTTCATCCTGAATAATAACATCGTTATATAAGTTATTTTCATTTTTATACATATTTGAATTAAATAATTCAAATAGCCATTGAAAAGCTTTGTGTTTAAGTTTTTTTCTTTGGTGAAGAAAACTTGCCAAGATTCGTTTTAAAATAGTTATAAAGTTCGTCTTTGATTGATCTGGCTTCCATAATAGGATGAATTTTATTAATGTTTTAAAAGGGAGTTTTCTGTCTCTTGTAAAATTCAATTTAAATTTGTTATCTGTAAATAATAGGTTTATTATCGATGGTGACAATAGGATACATCTTTTGTTTGAAAGAGTAATGTTAAAACTTTTTATTGAAAATATCTTACATATTAAATATGATCAGTTCACTTTTTTCAATCTCAATCCAATGAAAAATAATTATATAGTTTGATGATCTTTTATTTTAAATATTAATAAAGTAAAAAAAGATTAAAATTAATGGTTTAAATGAATAATTATAGTGATTGACTAATTTGTGCGATATTTGGTGAAAAATATAGATATTTCAATTGCAATTTGGTTGTGCTATAATTATAATGCTATAGAAGTAGATGAAAATAATTCTGGAGGTGTACAATGCTAAAGAGTATTAGCTATGTTCTAAAAGAAAATTTTACTAACTTATTTAGAATATATTCGATTGCAAAATATGAGTTGTTATCAGATATGCGAGATTCTCGATTAGGGGTATTTTGGAACTTCGCCAATCCTGCGATACAAATTATTACGTATTATTTTGTTTTTGGTGTTGTTATGGATCGTAGTGCTGTAGATGGGATTCCCTTTATTCAATGGATGTTAGCGGGAATGGTCGTTTGGTTTTTTATTAGTCCTTGTATTACTCAGGGTGCTAATGCGATTTTTTCTAAAATAAATGTAATTACGAAAATGAAGTTTCCAGTGAGTGTTCTACCAGCTACAGTTATCTTGAAAGAATTATTTAATCATGCGTGTATTATGTTATTGATGATTATTTTCTTTATGATTCAAGGAATCTATCCTTCTATTCATTGGTTGGGAATAATCTATTATTGTTTTGCGGCATGTTGCTTTGGGGTAAGTTTATCAATGATAACTTCTGTTTTAAATATGATTGCAAGAGATACTCGGAAACTTATTCTAGCTTGTATGCGACTTATTTTGTATTTGACACCTATTTTATGGCCGATAACACGGTTTAATAAACCAGAATTGTTGGATAGTTTGATTCGATTTGTCATGAAAGTAAATCCGATTTATTATATTGTTTGTGGGTATCGGGATTGTTTTTTATATCATTATGGGTTTATGCATTATTGGAAACAGATGCTTGTTTTTTGGGGCGTTACAGGAATTTTATTTATTATAGGATGTTGTATGATGTATAAGTTTAAGCATAAATTTATTGATATGATATAGGTGGTAATAATGGAAGATTATGCAATTAAATTTGAACATGTTTCAAAAATATATAAATTAAAAAAGAAAAATGATGGTAAAAATAAAAGTAATGAAACAAAGCGTTTTTATGCCCTAAAAGATATTAGTTTTGAAATACCCCAAGGAGAAGTAGTTGGGATATTGGGAACTAACGGTTCTGGTAAATCAACGCTCTCACTTATTTTGGCAGGAATTAGTGAAATTGATGAAGGAACAATGCATATTAATGGCGAACAGTCATTAGTAGCTATTAATACTGGTTTAAATAAACAGTTAACGGGATTGGAAAATATTAATGTTAAAGGGGCATTATTAGGTTTGTCTAAAAAGCAGATTCAAAATATTATTGATGGGGTCATCGAATTTGCAGAACTTGGTGATTTTTTATATCAACCGGTAAAAAAGTATTCTAGTGGAATGAAATCACGATTGGGGTTTTCGATTTCGTTGTATTTAAATCCTGATATTATAATCGTTGATGAGGCATTATCTGTAGGCGATAAAGGTTTTGCACAAAAGTGTCTTAAGAAAATGGATGAATTAAAAGATGAAGGCAAAACGATAATTTTCATCTCGCACTCTTTACCTCAGGTAAGAAAGTTTTGTCAAACAGCCATGTGGATCGAAGGCGGGATGTTGCAAGAATACGGAGATGTCGATGAAGTCTGCGACCATTATGGTGAATATGTTGATTATTATAATGGACTTTCTGGTAAAGAAAAGGCTAAAATCAGAGAGCATAAATTTGAAAAGAGAATTGTTAAAAATCCACAGATTGGTTTTTGGGAAAAAGTTTTTGATCGGATAAAAGGATAGGTGAAGATGATGAAGAAGGTTATTACATATGGAACATTTGATTTATTTCATGTTGGACATTTGAATCTTATTAAAAGAGCTAAAGCGTTGGGAGATTATTTGATCGTGGCAGTAAGTTCAGATGCATTTAATGCGCAAAAGGGGAAAAAAGCATATCATAGTGATCAAGATCGTAAAACGATACTTGAAGCAATCAAATATGTTGACGAAGTCATTTTTGAAGAATCATGGGATCAAAAGATCAAGGATGTAAAAGAACATGATGTTGATATTTTTGTCATGGGCGATGATTGGAAAGGGAAATTTGATTTTTTAAAAGATTATTGTGAAGTAGTATATTTACCTCGTACAGAAGGTATCTCGACTACAAAAATTAAAGACGATCTACATAATTAAATGAAGTTAAGTATTATAATCCCTTATGATCGCTATAAAAATTATTTACATGATTGTTTAGAAAGTATTAGTCAACAGGAAATTACAGATTATGAGATTTTATTAGTTGTTAATGATGAAAGCGATGTTGATGAAGAGTTAAAAAAATACAATATAAATATGAAAATTATTGCAGCGGGTGCTGAATCTAATGTTGCTAAAAAAAGAAATCTAGGAATAAAACATGCAGCTGGTGAATATATTTATTTTATTGATTGTGATGATTATTTAATGCCACATACATTATCATTATTAATAAAGAAGGCAAAGCAGGATGATTTAGATCTAGTTGCGGGTATCCGTAAATTTACCTGGTTTAAAAAGAAAGTTTTTGAAACGATGGGTGATGAAAAAATGATGAACTAAATTTAAAAGATAAAGATCATGATCGTGATGATAAATTTATCAATAAAGTTTATGATGAAAGTAATATTACTGAATATAAGACAGATATTTTGATTAGAACTCGTCATGCACTTAGAAATGTTTCAGTTTTGAATATTTTAATAAAAACAGAATTAATAAAAAAACATGACATTTTATTTAATGAAAAGTTTTTATATTATGCTGATGCTCCATTTGTGGTGCAGTTATTGAACTATGCAACAAGTTTTGCTCGAGTTGATGATGCAGTATTTGTTAAAAGAAAACATAACGATCCTATCAATGCTCCAGCGTTGTCACAAATCAAAGATCCTGATAATAAGTTTAATGAGTTTATTGAAGCTCATAATTATTGTACGATGCTAGTTGAACCAGATAGCTATATTCGTTATTATCTTGATGCTAAGATGGTTTCTTACTATACAAAGTTTTTTGCGAAAAAGATTCGTCGCGGTAAAGATGATGTTTGGCGTGATGAGCGTTTTAAAATGATGTCTGAAGTACTTAAAAATATTCGTCCTGAATTATTGAATAAGTCATCTCGTTATAGTCGTAAATTGATCAATGCAGCTATTAATAACGATATTGAGCGGGCAAAGAAATTAGTTAATATGCATTTAGCTAAATTGAAATTAAAAAAGATAATTAAAAACAAAAATGAAATGAACAAGTATTTGTATCGTTATCGTTATCTTAAAGAACCGCTTGAAGAAAATATGATCATGTTTGAGACTTTTATGGGGAAAAGTTATGCTGATTCGCCAAAATATATTTATGAATATTTAGCTAAAAATTATCCTGGTAAATATAAGTTTGTTTGGGTTTTAAATGATCCTAAAGAAAAGCCACCTTATGGAGCTATCATCGTTAAAAGATTTACACGCAAATATGCCTATTATTTAGCAAAATCTAAATATTTCGTTTTTAATGTACGCCAGCCTTTATGGTTTAGAAAACGTGAAGAACAGATTTTTTTAGAAACCTGGCATGGCACACCGCTTAAGCGTTTAGCGTTTGATCAAGAAGAAGTAACAGCAGCATCACCAACATATAAAGCCCAGTTTTATCGTCAAAAGCAGGAATGGGATTATTTGATTGCTCCAAATAAATTTTCTAGTGATATTTTTAAAAGCTGTTTTATGTATGATGGTAAGATGTTGGAAACTGGATATCCAAGAAATGATTTGTTGTCATCACCTGATCGTGAGCAAACAGCTTTAAAATTAAAGAAAAAATTAGGAATTCCTTTAGATAAAAAAACGATTTTATATGCTCCGACCTGGCGCGATGATGAGTATTATGGTAATGGTAAGTATAAATTTAAGTTGAAACTGGATCTTGATTTATTGAAAAAAGAATTAGGGAATGAATATGTTGTGTTATTAAGAACTCATCATTATATTGCCGATGCTTTAGATATCACAGGGTTAGAAGATTTTGCTTTTAATTTAAGTAAATATGATGATATTACGGAAATATATTTGATCAGTGATATTTGCATTACTGATTATTCGAGTGTATTTTTTGACTTTGCTAATTTAAAAAGACCAATGTTGTTTTATACTTATGATCTAGATAAATATCGTGATGTTTTAAGAGGTTTTTATATTGATATGGAAACAGAATTACCAGGTCCTTTAGTTTATACAACAAGTGAAGTTGTTGATAAAATAAAAAATCTAGATAAACTAAATGAGCAGTATCAAGAGCGTTATGAACAGTTTTATCAAAGATTTTGTTCGTGGGAAGATGGTCAGGCAGCAAAACGAGTTGTTGAAGAAGTTTTTAAATAAGGGGAATACCCCTTATTTTTATAAGGAGGCTAGTGATGAAATTAATTAAGAAGTTTTTAGGAAAATTAATTAGATTTTTATATCGTATAGTTTATCGCTTTATTCCATGTCAAAAAGATACAATATTATTTATTTCTTTTCATGGTCGCGGTTATTCAGATAATCCGATGGCATTACATCAATATATAACGAATCATCATGAATATCAAAAATACCGTTGTATCTATGCAATCAAAAACCATAAACAAAAGAATTTAAAGATTGAAAATGCTAAGATCATTGAATACTTTAGTATTCCTTATTTCTTTTATTTAGCCCGTTGTAAATATTGGATCTCTAATTGCAAATTACCAAAATATGTATTAAAAAAACCAGATCAGATCTATTTACAAACCTGGCATGGAACCCCGCTTAAAAAATTGGCGCATGATATTGAAGTACCTGAAGGAACAACGTTTTATCGCAGCGGGATGTCAATTGAAGAAATGCGCTCAACTTATGATAATGATGTAAGTAAATATAATTATATGATTTCACCAAGTAGTTTTACTACCGAAGTGTTTCAAAGTGCTTTTGCCATCAATAAAGAACGCTTAATTGAAACTGGTTATCCGCGTAATGATATTTTATCTAATTATAATGTTTTAGATATTGACCGAATCAAGAGTAAATTGAATTTACCCAAAGATAAAAAAGTTATTTTATATGCTCCGACCTGGCGAGACAATTCATTTAATTTAAAAGGGTATACTTTTAAATTAGAAGTGGATTTTAAAAAATGGCAAGAAAATCTAGGTGATGAGTATGTTGTTGTTTTTAAACCGCATTATTTGATCGTTAATGATTTTGATTTAGATAGTGTTAAAGATTTTGTGTATTTTGTTGATCCTAAAGAGGATATCAGTAGTCTTTATTTGATTGCAGATATTTTGATTACAGATTATTCCAGTGTTTTTTTTCGATTATGCAATCTTAAAAAGACCAATATATTTTTATATGTATGATTTGCAAAGTTATCGTGATGAATTGAGAGGTTTTTATCTTGATATTTATCAAGATCTGCCTGGTGAAATAATTGAAAATGAAAATTTATTATTAAATAAAATTAAACAAAATGACTATGATTATGATAAATTAGTAACTTTCAATCAAAGATTTAATAATCATGAAGATGGTAGTGCTAGTAAGCGTGTATTGGAAATATTGTTAAAGTAGGTGGAATCATGGGATTAAAAAAAATAATTATTAATATTATTTTGAGATTTGTAAATATATTTGTAAATTTAAGTCCAATCAAAAATAATCAAGTAGCTTTTGTTTCCTTGGAGTCTAATAAATTAGAAAGTGATTTAAAATTAATTTATGATGAATTAAGCAAAGATGATCGTTATAATTTAAAAACAGTATTAATTAATTATAATAAAAAAAGCCTGCTTAATAATTTTTTATACATGCTTAATTGTATTAAACAAATATATGTAATTAATACTTCAAAAATAGTTTTGATTACAGACAATAACTATGTCATTAGTAATTTTAAACGCGAAGGCATAAAAGTAATTCAGATTTGGCATGCTACAGGGGCAATCAAAAAATTTGGTAATGCTATCAAACGTGAATATCCAATCAAAAATTACGATTATGTTATTGCTAATAGCGATTACTGGAAGATTCCTTATCAAGAAGCTTTTAATGTATTAAAAGATAATGTTATTGTAACAGGGATGCCCCGGGTAGATCATTTAGTTAATGATCATTATTTGCAAAGTACAAGAGTTAAGTTGTTACAAAAATATCCAATTTTAAAAAATAAAAAAATTGTTTTATATGCTCCTACTTTTCGCGGAAATATTTATCAAGGATTTAAAAGTGTTTCTTTTAATGGGAAAAAATTGCTTGATCAACTAGGCGATGAATATGTTTTGATATATAAATTTCATCCTCTTTTATTAAATACAGAAATTCCTAGTGATGATAGAATTATCAATTTGAGTAATGAAGATACCCATGATTTGTTTACTGTTAGTGATATGCTGGTTTCGGATTTTTCTTCAATTATTTTTGATTATGCATTTTTAAATAAACCGATGTATTTTTTTGTTCCTGATCTTGATGAATATTTAAATACTTTAGGGTGTTTTGTGGATTATGATAAAACGATGCCGGGACCAATATGTTTTGATGAAGAACAGTTAGCTTTAGCGATATTAAAAGCTAAAAAATATAATTTAAAATATTTTTTACAAACATTTTTTAAATATCAAGATGGTAATAATACTAAAAGAGTAGTGGAATTTATTAAGAAGCTTTAAAACATCAAGAATTTCTTGATGTTTTTTTGTAAACTAGTCCTTTGCCTAGAAAAGAAAAAGATATTTGAATAGGTTAAAGTAGGAGGGATGAACATGTACGAAGATTACATGGATAATTTATTTGATCGCCGCCCAATGCCAATAGTTGCGCCTAAGGTTGGAGATATCTTTTTATACACTGTAAATCGAGGTGATAATGTATACGCAATTGCAAGAAGGTTTAATACTCGAGTAGATTATATTAAAAATATGAATGAGTTAGATGATCGGATGATGATCTATCCAGGACAGCAGCTTTTAATACCAGTATTATTTGCAAAGATACCACCAGTTAAACCACAGCCACAACCAAGACAATCATATGAACTATATTTTTAAAATAACTAGATTTTTTTAATAAAAGAGTTTATTATATTGTTAAATATGTACAAGGAGAAAAATATGAAGTTACATGCAGGTAGTGAACGTAATTTAACATTGGTAATGGACTTATATGAATTAACAATGTCGTATAATTATTTTAAACAAGGTAATAAGGATCAGTATGTTTATTTTGATATGTATTATCGTAAAAATCCTGATAATGGCGGATATTCTATTTTTGCGGGGTTACAACAGTTGATTGAATGTATTGACCACTTACATTTTAGTGAGGGAGATATTGAATATCTCCGCTCACTAAATAAATTTGATGAAGATTTTTTTGATTATTTAAGAGATTTTCATTTTACTGGTTCAATTTATGCAGTAAAAGAGGGAACGCCAGTGTTTCCTAATGAACCGTTGATTACAGTTAAGGCTAAATTTATCGAAGCGCAGTTGATTGAAACATTATTACTTGTAACAGTTAATCATCAGTCATTGATTGCGACAAAGGCAAATCGAATCGTTAAAGAAGCTAAAGGACGCCCAGTATTTGAATTTGGGGCTAGAAGAGCACAAGGTTATGACAGTGCAACATATGGGGCAAGAGCTGCTTATATTGGCGGTGTTACAGGCAGTGCTACTGTATCTGCTGGTTTAATGTTTAACATTCCTGTAGTAGGGACGATGGCTCATTCGTTCGTACAGTCATTTGAAAGTGAATATGAAGCTTTTAAAGCTTATGCGCTTACTTATCCTGATGATTGTGTATTATTAGTAGATACATATGATACTTTAAAAAGTGGTGTTCCTAATGCTATTAGGATTGCTAAAGAGGTACTAGAGCCATTAGGTAAAAAACTAAAAGGAATTAGACTTGATAGTGGCGATATTGCTTATTTATCTAAAAGAGCGCGAATGATGTTAGATGTAGCTGGGTTAGTTGAAACGAAAATAACTGCGTCTAATTCATTAGATGAGTATTTAATTCGTTCGTTATTGGATCAAGGAGCACAGCTTGATTCTTTTGGGGTCGGTGAAAATTTGATTGTTTCTAAAAATGCTCCTGTTTTTGGTGGTGTTTATAAATTAGTAGCAATAGAAAAAAATAATGAGATCATTCCTAAAATCAAAATATCTGAAAATACCGAAAAAATTACTAATCCGGGGTATAAAAAAGTATATCGTTTGTTTGAAAATGAAACTGGCAAAGCGATTGGTGATGTAATTGCTTTTCATGATGAAAAAATAACGGCTGATCAGGATCTAACGATTTATCACCAGTCTAATATTTGGAAATTTAAAACATTAGAAGCTAATAGTTTTAGTATTGAAGAGCTGCAGGTACTAGTCTTTGTTAATGGAAAGAAAGTGTATCCGGAATATACTGTTGATGAAATTCGTGAGTATTCAAATCAACAAAAAAGTCGTATTTGGGATGAGGTGTTTCGTTTAGAATATCCACATGATTATTATGTGGATCTAACAAAAAAATTGTTGGATTATAAGATAAAGATGCTTGAGGAAAAGAGAAAGTAGTTGGTGATATATAGATGGCAAGATTTGATCGTAAAGTTGAAAGACAGAAAAGTGAATTTAAATTTTCTAAAAAAGTTGCACCAAAAAAGACTAAATTAGATATGTTTAAAGAAAATTTTAGTTTTAGGTGGGTGAAAATAAATTTTAGAACAACGATTTATTTAATTATTGATTTTGTTTTTGTAAGTATTGTTTGTATTCCATTTTTAATGCAGTTTTATAATTCAAAAATGGCATTTGTGTTAGGACATGGTTTGTTGACAAGTCTTTTAGTAGTATTGACGTTTTATTTCATTGGTAAAGAGAAACCTTCAATTTTTGAGTTATTAGTTAGATATTGTTTTATGGCAGTAGTTTTAATGATAACTTCATTTATTGCGGGAATATTGGTGTAAAATATCATGATTATTACAGTTGTTGGTCTTGGTGTTGTCGGTGGTAGTTTTGTTAAGGCTTTAAAAGGTCTGGGACACCAGGTTTATGGAATCGATATTGACGAAAAAACTTTACAAAAAGCAAAAGATGAAGGTTATATTATTGAGGGTTACCAGGATGGCAAAGATATTATTTTACAGACAGATTTAACGATTATTTGTTTGTATCCATCATTGGTTTTAGATTTTATCAAAAATAACAAGTTTAAAAAAGGCAGTATTATTACAGATGCTGTAGGAGTTAAATCTTATTTTCTTCAAGAGGCAATGAATATTATAGATCCTGATGTTGAATTTGTAAGTGGTCATCCTATGGCGGGAAGAGAAAAAAGAGGTTTTGAATATGCTAGCAAGGAGGTATTCAAAAATGCTAATTATATTTTGATTGAACATCCGGCTAATAATAAAGAGAGTATAGTTTTTATGGAAGATTTTGTCGGGACATTAGGGTTTAAAAGCGTTAAGATCATGTCTCCGCAGGCTCATGATGAAATTATTTCTTTTACATCACAATTACCTCATGCTATTGCAGTCGCATTGATCAATAGTGATAATGAAAAATATGATACGGGAAAATATATTGGTGATTCTTACCGAGATTTAACGAGAATTGCAAATATTAATGAGGATCTGTGGTCAGAATTATTTTTTAGAAATAGTGAGAATTTATTGAATTCAATCGTAACTTTTGAAGCGCAGTTAGCTTTAATAAAAAAAGCATTGCTGGAAAATGATGAGCAGTTATTAAAAAAATTATTTATTGAATCATCTCATAGAAGAGAGAAATTAGAGAAATAACGGGTTGCTACTCGTTATTTTTTAGTCTTTAAGTATAATATATTAAACAAATTGTTAAATATTGTTGCATTATTACTAGGATTAGTTATAATTAAAATGTCGAAAATAAAGGAGGTGTAATTATGGATATTGGAAGTAAGATCAAAAGGCTTAGACAGGCTAATGGGCTTACACTAGAAGAATTAGCAAATCGTAGTGAACTAACCAAAGGATTTCTTTCCCAGTTGGAACGTGATCTAACATCTCCGTCAGTTGCAACATTGGAAGATATTTTAGAAGCTTTGGGTACTAATTTGCAGGAGTTTTTTAGTGAAAAACCAGCTGAACAAATTGCGTTTAAAAAGGATGATTTTTTTATTAATGAGCAGGATGATTATATTATTTCATATATTATCCCAAATGCTCAAAAAAATGATATGGAACCAATTTTGATTGAACTTGAAAAAGGCAAACAGTCGATGACGATCGATCCTCATGAAGGTCAAGAGTTTGGTTATGTTATTCAGGGAAAAATAAAATTGATAAACGGTGATAATGAATTTATCTTGAAAAAAGGAGAGACATTTTATCTTAAAGGTTTAGTATCACATTATTTGATTAATTTTGGTGAAACTAAAGCGAAGGTGATTTGGGTATCAACACCACCGTTATTTTAAAGGAGATATTATGGCAAAGTTAATAGAATTAGATAATTTAACAAAAGAGTATAATGGACAAGTTGTTTTAAAGGGAATTCATCTTGATATAAATGAAAAAGAGTTTGTAACTTTATTAGGTCCAAGTGGTTGTGGAAAAACTACTACACTTAGAATTATGGGTGGTTTTGAAGAGGCTAATGGCGGAACTGTTTTATTTGATGGTCAGGATATTAGTAAACTGCCGCCTTATAAAAGAGAATTAAACACTGTATTTCAAAAATATGCATTGTTTCCGCATATGGATGTTTTCGATAATATTGCTTTTGGTTTGAAAATCAAAAAATGGATAAAGATACAATTGAACATAAAGTAAATCGAATTCTTGAATTAGTAGGTTTGGCAGGATATGGATCAAGAAACATCAATCAGCTTTCCGGTGGTCAACAGCAGCGTGTAGCGATTGCTCGGGCATTAGTTAATGAGCCAAAAGTATTACTGCTTGATGAGCCGCTTGGAGCATTGGATTTAAAGTTGCGTAAAGCGATGCAGATCGAATTAAAAAACATTCAACAGGAAGTTGGAATTACATTTGTTTATGTAACGCATGATCAAGAAGAAGCTCTTACAATGTCAGATACGATCGTTGTTATGAATGAAGGACAGATTCAGCAAATAGGAACACCTACAGATATTTATAATGAGCCGGAAAATCGTTTTGTAGCACAGTTTATTGGTGAATCGAATATTATTGAAGGTGTTTTTATTAAAGATTATTTAGTTGAATTTGATGGGCAGCAGTTTGAGTGTGTTGATAAAGGCTTTGATGAAGGACAGGAAATAGACATTGTTTTAAGACCAGAGGATTTAGATATCGTAGAAGTTGATAAAGGGAAGATTGAAGGGGTTGTGACTTCAATTGTTTTTAAAGGTGTTCATTATGAAATAATGGTAGAAACTAAAAATCGTGATTATAAAGTCCATACTACTGATATAAGTGAGGTGGGGAAAAGAGTCAATTTAGATTTTTGGCCAGAAGATATTCATGTTATGGATAAAATGGGTAGTTATTAATGAAACATTTTCGTAAATTAGTTAGTCCGTATTGTTTCTGGTTGTTTTTTTTAACGGTTTTACCAATGTTTTTAATAATGATTTATGCCTTTGTTCAAAAAGGAAATACGATTACAACATTTAATTTTACACTAGATAACTTTTCAAAGTTTTTTGATCCTATTTTTGTCTCAGTCTTAATTAAATCTTTTGTCTTAGGAATTATAACAACAGTATTGTGTTTAATAATTGGCTATCCAGTAGCTTATGCAATTTCTAAATGTAAAGAAAACACACAGACATTACTTATTTTATTGATTACTTTTCCAACTTGGATCAATATGCTGATGCGTACCTATGCATGGATAAATATTTTAAGTAGTAAAGGGATAGTCAGTAATGTTTTTCAGTTTTTTGGTTTTGGGGAAGTGAGCCTTTTATATACTGATTTTGCAGTTGTTTTAGGAATGGTATATGATTTTTTACCATTTATGATTTTACCGATTCATACTTCTCTTACTAAAATGGATAAGTCTTTAATTGAAGCAAGTAATGATTTGGGAGCTAATCCAATTACAACATTTTGGAAAATTACATTTAGACTTTCATTAGGTGGTGTTTTAACAGGCATTACAATGGTATTTTTACCAGCTATTTCATCATTTGTAATTCCTAAATTACTTGGTGGTGGACAATATTCGTTAATTGGTAATTTTATTGAGCAGCAATTTATTAATGTTGGAGATTGGCATTTTGGTAGTGCGGTATCTTTGATTTTAGCAATTTTAGTAATAATTCTAATGGGGCTTATTAATCGTGTGGAAAAATATGCAGGATATCAGGAGGAAGCTAAACGTGAAAAAACAAAGAAGATTTCCTAGTTCACTGTGGATTGTATTTGCTTTAGCGTTTCTTTATTTACCCCTTGTAATTATGGCTGTTTTTTCTTTCAATGATTCTAAGTCATTATCAAGCTGGAGCGGTTTTTCGTTAAGATGGTATCAAGAATTATTTGTAAATCAGCAAATGATCGATGCAATTATTGTATCTGTTAGTATTGCAATTTTATCAACAGTTGTTTCTACTGTTTTAGGAACGATTACGGCAATCGGAATTTCTAAATCTAAACCGATTCTTAGAAAAATAGTTTTACAAGTTAATAATCTGCCTATCATGAATCCTGATATTGTTACAGGGATTTCATTGATGCTGTTGTTTTCTTTTGTGAAAGTAGAAAAAGGTTATTTAACGATGTTATTAGCGCATATTGCTTTCTGTACGCCGTTTGTAATTACCAACGTTTTGCCTAAAGTAAGGCAGCTTGATGTTAATTTAGCTGATGCAGCAATGGATTTAGGGGCGACACCATTTCAAGCTTTGACTAAAGTTATTATTCCGCAAATCAAACCTGGAATTATTTCTGGTGCATTATTAGCTTTTACAATGTCATTTGATGATTTTATTATTTCTTATTTTGTTAGTGGTAATGGAATTGAAAATATTTCAATTGTTATCTATAACATGTCGAAACGAACAAATCCTAGTATTTATGCTCTAGCAACGATAATTTTGGTTGTGGTTTTACTTGTTGTGATGTTAGGAACGACTATTCCTAAAGTTTTTCCTAAAGTAACTGATAGAATAATGAGCAGCAAAGTTGTTAAAGTAGTTTTAGCCGGATGCTTATTATTGTCAGTTGGCTGGTCGATTTCAACAGGTGTTGGTAAAAAGACTTTACGAGTATATAATTGGGGAGAATATATTGATAAAACAGTTATTAGTGATTTTGAAAACGAGTATGATTGTCGAATTATTTATGAAACTTTTGATTCTAATGAGATCATGTATACTAAATATATGAGTGGTAATAGTTATGATGTTATGGTACCTTCTGAATATATGATTGAAAGAATGATAAAAGAAGATCTTTTGCAACCAATTGATAAGTCACTGATTTCTAATTTTGATAATATTAATAAAGATATTTTAGGACAATCTTTTGACCCTGATAATGATTATTGGATTCCATATTTTTGTGGTAATGTAGGGATTTTGTATGATAAGACAATTGTAGATAAAAATGATTTAAAAGAAGGCTGGAACATTCTTCGTAATCCAAAATACAAAGGTCAAATTTATATGTATGATTCAGAACGTGATAGTTTTATGGTAGCATTAAAAGCATTAGGTTATTCTATGAACACTACAGTTGAAAAAGAAATTGATGAGGCTTATCAATGGCTGATCGATCAACGTAGTGAAATGGAGCCGGTATATGTTGGTGACGAATCGATTGATACGATGATCAGTGGTGTTAAAGCGATGGCAATCATGTATTCGGGTGATGCAACTACAGTAATGAGTGAGAATCCTAATATGGAATATTATTTACCTGAGGAGGGGACTAATGTCTGGTTTGATGGATTTGTTATTTCTAAGGAATGTAAGCAAACTAAGTTAGCTAATCAGTTTATTAATTTTATGATTTCTAATGAGAATTCTTATAAAAATACTGTTGAAGTAGGATATTTAACAGCTAATGTAAATGCTGCAAAAAAAGCAGCTGAGGAAGAATATAAGGGAATTAGTGCATATCAAATTAGAACGAATGCTAAAGATGAAGTTTTTTCTTATCAGGATAATGAAGTAAAAGAAATGTATAATTCACGCTGGACTAAAGTTAAAGCAAAATAATATTAAAACTGTTAGTTTTTCTAACAGTTTTTTTGTTGCAAAAAATATTGATTTATTCATATTAATTTTAATTGTTGATTATGAATTAGTAAATTTTTTATTAAAAATGCTTGCAAAATTCTGCTATCTGGTATATTATATAAAAGCAGTCCGGTGAAAGACACGGATTAAAATAAAAAAATGGTTCCATGGCCAAGTTGGTAAGGCAACAGACTGCAACTCTGTTATCATCGGTTCGAGTCCGGTTGGAACCTCCATTATGTGCCCAGGTGGCGAAACTGGTAGACGCACAGGACTTAAAATCCTGCGGACCTTAAAATCCGTGCCGGTTCGATTCCGGCCCTGGGCACCATTTC
>BAHP02000094.1 GCA_000508865.1 Clostridiales bacterium VE202-01 | reverse complement strand
AGGGACATAATGTAACTGCAACAGCTGTATATGATTTAATGCAGGCATACATGGCGCTAGCGGCAAAAGCAGATTATATTGCGCCATATGTAAATCGAATCGGAAATTTAGGAAGTGATCCATATGAATTGATCAATGAGTTATCAAATCGAATCGTTATGGATAATTATGAATGTAAGATCTTAGCAGCAAGTTTTAAAGGCCTCCAGCAAGTACGCGATGCCTTTAATGCCGGAGCTCAGAGTGTAACAGCGCCAGTAGCCGTATTGAAACAAATATTTGCAAATCCAAATATTGAAAAAGCGGTAAATGATTTTAATAATGACTGGTACGATGTTTATGGTAAAGGCAAAGGAATTTGTGATTTATAAATATAAAAAGCAAGTCAAAAAGACTTGCTTTAATTTTTTAAAAGATAAGATCTAAGCTGTTATGATGCATTTACGAGGACATTTTTCCATACATATGCCACAGTTTGTACACTTAGTATAATCGATTCGTGCTAATGAGTTTTCAATGATAATAGCATTATTAGGACAATTTCTAGCACATAAACCGCAGCCAATACAGCTAACACTGCAATTTTTTCGAGCTCGTAGAGCTGGCTCTTTAGAATTGCATTTAACATAAGCTTGTTTTTGATAAGGAATCAAAGAAATAACATTATTAGGACAAATTTTGAGACATTTACCACAAGCTTGGCACAAATCAGGATCAACTACGGCGACACCATCAATGATTGAAATCGCATTATATTCACATATTTGAACACAGCTGCCATAACCCATACAGCCATGACTGCATTGTTTATCACCACCACCAGGAACGATAGCTGCGTTATTACAGTCTTTTACACCATAATACAAATATTGAATCGTTGCATTTTTACAAGTACCGCCACAGCGAACAAAAGCTCGCATACGGATTGTTGCTTCACTTTCAACACCCATGATTTTTGCAATCGCATCAGCAACATTTTTGCCACCAACTGGACATTGATTGACTTTAGCTTCGCCAGTAACGATAGCTTTAGCTAAACCATCACAGCCAGGATAGCCACAACCGCCACAATTATTACCAGGCAGTTCTTCACGAATCTGAATTTCTTTTTCATCAACGGAAATTGAGAATTTTTCACTAGCAATCGTAAGGAGAATAGCAATCAGTAAACCAATAGTTCCAACAAGCAAAGTTGCAATTATAACATCGTTCATGTCATTGTCTCCTTTCTATATCAATCCTGAAAAACCGATAAACGCAATTGCCATCAATCCTGCTGTAATAAGAATGATCGGGGATCCTTGAAATGATAAAGGTATATCATTATCAGCAATCTTTTCTCTAATTCCAGCCATGATTATAATCGCGATCGTAAATCCTAAAGCTGTTGAAAACCCGCAGACTAAACTAGTTAAAACATCATAATTATTTTGAACATTGGTCAAAGCTACACCTAAAACTGCACAATTGGTAGTAATTAAAGGAAGATAGACACCTAAAGAACTGTATAGTCCCGAGCTATATTTTTTTAAAAACATTTCAACTAATTGAACCAGGGCGGCAATTACAAGGATAAAAGTAACCGTATTTAAATATTCTAGATTAAAAGCTGCTAGAACTTTATAAAGCAAACTGGTGACAAATGAGGCTATTGACATTACAAAGATCACGCTCCCCCCATACCAGCTGCAGTTTCAATTTTTTAGAAACGCCTAGAAAAGGGCATAAACCTAAAAACTGGCTTAGAACAACATTATTTACTAAAGCAACACTAATTAAAAGTAGAATCATTCCTTTCATCTATTTTTCCTCCCTTAAATCACATTGACTTTCTTCGTTGTGGCTATGACAATGAAGACAATCGTGATTACAATCATTATTTTTTAAATTATTAGTTGCACTAGGTAATTTTAAGCGATTTTGGATAGCTGTTAAACCAGCTAGAACAAAGAAAGCTCCTGGAGCCATAACAAATATTGCGGCCGGTTCTAATTGAGCAAAAAAGTTATAAATATTAGAACCAGCTATATTTTTAAACAATGGTGCAAATTCGATTCCAAAAAAAGTACCACTGCCTAGAACTTCCCTAATCAAGCCGATACAGGTCAACGCTAGAGTAAAACCTAGTCCCATACCAATTCCATCAAATAATGAAAGAATACAGTTATTTTTAGAAGCATAGGCCTCAGCGCGTCCTAAAATAATACAATTAACGACAATTAAGGGAATATAGATACCTAGAGTATCATATAATGATGGTAAATATGCTTGAAGTAGTAATTGTACGATCGTTACCATTGAAGCAACAATAACGATATATGAGGGAATACGCATTCTTTCAGGAATGATCTTTCTTAGTAATGAAATAACAAAGTTGGAAGCCATCAAGACAGCTGTTGTTGTTAAGCCCATTCCTAGACCATTGATCGAAGAAGTTGTTACCGCTAAAGTAGGGCACATTCCCAGCATTAAGATCAAGGTTGGATTTTCTTTGATGATTCCATTATAAAGACGTTCTATATATTTATTCATAAACGACCTCCTTGATTTCCTGATTGATCATTAAAGCTCCATTTATCGCATTATTAAAGGCTGATGAAGTAATTGTTGCACCACTGAGAGCATCGATTTCCTGTTCGTTTTGTTTGCCAGTTTTAGTGATAATAAAGTTTTTAACCGATTTATTGTAGTACTGACTTTTAAAACTTTCATTTCTAGCGTTCATTCCTAAACCAACTGTTTCATCAATTGAAAGAACTTCAATACCTGTTATTTTATCTTCGCTGTCAATTCCGACAACCAAGGTAATATCGCCACCATAGCCATCTTTAGTAGTAACTTTGATGACGTGACCAATTAATTGCTTATTGTCATCTATAGCTTTCAATACATCATCAATAACAATGCCGTTATCACCAAAATAATAATTTTTATTTTTAATAGTTTCGGGAAATTTTTTTACTATATCATCAATTTGTTGATCGTTTTCAAATGTTTTACCATTTTTAAAAACACTTTGATATGAATCCTGGATGACTTTTTCATTTTGGATTGCAATCGGTTCTTTAGTAAGAAGATTGACACAAGCTAAAGAAAAACCTGCTGTTATGGTAATGATTACAAAGATGACTATATCTTTGAAAAAACTTTTTTTCATTTTTGCTTACCCCCACTGCTCTTTATTTTGGGTACTGTTACTTTTTCAATCAACGGCACTAATAAGTTAGAAATAATGATTGCAAATGACATCCCTTCAGGTGAATTACCATAAAGTCTAAATACTGCTGCTAATATTCCTACTATTAAGCCAAAAACTATTTTACCATTAGGGGTAATCGGACTAGTTACGTAATCAGTTGCCATAAAAAAGGTACCAATGATAAATCCTCCACCACATATTTGTTTCAATAAATAATCAAAATTGCAATCTTTATTAATAAAGATGATCAAACTAAATGATATTAAAACTGCTAGTGGGATCTTAGGACTAATAACTTTTTTATAAATCAAATATCCCGCCCCGATCAATAAAGCAATTACTGATGTTTCACCAATAGTACCACTAGTATTTCCAATAAATAAATTAAACAAATTTACATCCTGTCCATCTCTTAATAAAGCTAAGGGCGTAGCACTGCTGGTTGCATCGATATTAACAAAAGAATTCATTTTTCCTGCAAATGAAATTAATAGAAAACAGCGGGCTGCTAAAGCTGGATTCATAAAATTTTGGCCAAGACCACCAAATAATTGTTTAACAACAATAATTGCAAAAACACTGCCAAGAACTACCATCCATAGTGGAAGAGAACTTGATAAACACAAGGCTAATAAAAGACCTGTAATTGCAGCGGAACCATCTTTAATAGTAATAGGTAATTTCATCAGTCGCTGATACAAATATTCACTTAGTACAGCGCTAATTACAGCAACAGTTATAACTAAAAAAGCATCAAGACCAAATTGATAAATACCAAAAATCGTTGCTGGCATTAAAGCGATAAGAACATCATACATAATATTTTTAGTTGTAATAGAACTGCGGATATGGGGAGCAGTAGACACATTAAATAGATTATCCATTATTTAGCTCCTTTCTGACGATCATCATTGATTGCCTTTTTTATTTTTTTAAAAGATTGGGTCATATTTCGTTTAGCGGGACAGATATATGTACAGCAGCCACATTCCATACAATCACTGCCATGTACTTTTAAAAATTATCTTTATCACCATTTTTAGCATAACGATATAATAGCTGGGGAATTAAACCAATTGGACATACAGAAACACAACGACTACAATGAATACAAGGGGTAGGGGTGTTTTTAGATACTTCGTCTTCACTTAAACAAACAAGCGCTGATGAAGTTTTAGAAACCGGAATTTCTAAATTGAATAAGGCTGTTCCCATCATAGGACCACCTGAAATTATTTTTTGCGGATGTATCTTGAAGCCATCACAGGCATCGACAAGAATCTGATATTTTGTTCCTAAACGAACTCTAAAATTTTGTGGTTTACTGATTACATCACCAGTGACGGTAACGATTTTTTCAATTAAAGGGATATTTAAAGCTACTGCATCGTAAATAGCGATAATTGAAGCTACATTACTGACAATACAGCCTACATCAGCAGGTAACATGCCGTTTTTTATATTTTGGTTAGTCAATACTTTAATTAGGACACGTTCGCTTCCTTGCGGATATTTTGTTTGTAAGATGGCAATTTCAATTTTAGGTTCATTTTTAATAGCATTTTCGATTTGACTTATAGCATCAGGTTTATTATCTTCGATGGCAATAATTGCTTTAGCGTTTTTAAACAGCTGTAATTGGATTTTGATTCCAGCAATTAGTTTTTCGGTTTCTTCGAGCATTAAACGATAATCCGAAGTTAAATAGGGCTCACATTCAGCACCATTGATAATAACATATTTGATGGCATCATCATCTTTAGGCGTATTTTTAACTGCACTAGGAAAACCAGCACCACCTAGTCCGACAATTCCCGCATGAGCAATTAATTCGCGAATTTGAGTACTACTATAATTTTGATAATTATTAATAGTATTATATTCAGGAACTGTTTGATATTGGTGATCATTAGTTATAATAATACAATCAGTATAAAAACCATTTGCCACAAGGCGCTTATCGATAGCTTTTACTGTTCCTGAAATAGAACTGGCAACATTGGCAGAGATCATTCCGCTGCCATTGGCGATAATTTGTCCAACTAAAACATGATCACCTTTTTTAACTGTTGCTTTAGCAGGGGCTCCAATATGTTGAGATAATGGGAAAATTAATTCATCTCCAGGTGATAATGTCCGGATTGGATGATTGGCAGAAATGAATTTATTATCGTTAGGGTGAATACCGCCTTTGAAAGTAAATTTTTTCATATTAATGACTCCTTTTTGAGGTATATAAGTTAATTATAATCTCTTTTTTTAGGATATGGAATAAAAAATCAAGAAAAAAAAGCAACAGCTTAAGCTATTGCCTAAAGATGGAACTGGGTCTCATTTAAACGTAAACTATATCCTTGCGGATGTTTGCATACTGGACAGACGGTAACCGCTTCGTTTCCTTCGTAAATAAAACCACAGTTTAAACACATCCATTTAATATTATTGTTTTCTTTGAATAATTTACCACTAGTTAATAAATCATGGTATCTTTTAAATCTTTCATGATGATAATTTTCAATTTCACTGATCATAAAAAAGGTTGTTGCAATTTCAATATAGCCTTCTTCTTTAGCTTCCTCACCAAATTGTTTATAGGTCGATGTAGCTTCATCATATTCATGTCTAGCGGCTGCATCAAGTAAAGAAGCTAGATCTTCGTTTATATCAATAGGGTAATTGGCCATCATTGAAACATTTTCATCTTTAAAAACATCTTTTAAAAAATTGTAAAATATGACAGCGTGTTCTTTTTCCTGGTTGGCAGTAAAATAAAGCATATCCTGAAGTACAGGTAAACCACTTTTTCCTGCCACTTTAGCTGCTATTTCATAACGCATTCGAGCTTGACACTCACCCGCAAAGGCTCGAAGTAAATTTGTTTTTGTTTTTGCATCCATATAAATTACCTCCTTCTTTATTTTTAACAAAATGAAGAAAGCTTAAACAGAATATTAATATCAATGAAAAATAAAAAGCAATATCTATATCAATATTGCTCATCTAATTAAGTTTATCTTTATTCATACCTGTTAATTCCATATATTCATTTTTAACATTTTGTAGTAATTGCATAAAAGTCCAATTTACATTTGTTTGAGTAACAACAGCTTTTAAAGGAATAAAAGGAATATTAGCTTCTTTAAAGATTTGTAATAAGATATCGATTTGTTTATCTTCAAATCCCGCCATCACCATCATATCATCAGGAGGAATAACAGTTAAAGCTTCGGTTCCTCTTTCAAATCCTTCACCACCTAAGATATAGCCAAGGGGACTCATTAGATCACTTGTTTTTACAATAATTACTTTTACATTTAATTTCTCTAAAATTGCAATAATTGCTTTACCTGCTTCACTTTTATCAATATTATATAATAATACAGTCTCTTGCATAAATTTGCCTCACTTTCACTCATTAGATTATCATAATTACAAAAATCAATCAACTAACATGCATGATATTTAGATATTATTAGTTCTTCGTAATACTAAAAGACAGGCTGTTTCATAACTTGAAAATTTGGTTTTTAGACTATCTTTGGTGAATGAATATATAAATCGACGTTTTTATTGATGGCTGCAAGTCATTATCTAATAACGAATAATAAAGTATATAACGTATATCCAGCTAAGTAAGCCATGAAAAATAGCCCAGCCAACACTATGCCATGTTGTATAACTGATTACCATTGCTAAAGCACTACCAAAAGTAATTCCTGATGTGACTGTTTTTTTTACGACACCCGTCTTATTTTCTTCCATATTCTGACCTCTTAAATTTTATTGATTTCTTTATAGATAAGTATAACTACTTGTACTATTAAATACAAGTAATTATCTAGGATAGTTACAGCTTACGATCGAAGTCATAAAAAA
>BAHP02000095.1 GCA_000508865.1 Clostridiales bacterium VE202-01 | reverse complement strand
GAAAATTATACGACTGATTCATGGACAGCATTTAAAGAAGCCTTAGATGCAGCTAGAGATGTCATGAATGATGAAAATGCTTTAGAAAGTGATGTTAATGAAGCGTTAAATAACTTAACAGAGGCAATTGGAAACTTAGTCTTAAGAGCTGATAAAACAAGATTACAAGAAGCATATGATATGGTAAATGGCTTAGATAAGAGTCTATATACAGAAGCTAGTGTAGCGGGATTAACTGACCCAATGGCAGCTGCTAAGGCCGTATTAGAAAATCCAGATGCAACACAAGAAGAAGTAGATGCCGCATATGAAGCATTGATAAGAGCATACTTAGACTTAAGATTGATCCCAAATAAGGATCTATTACAAGGATTGATCAATAAAGCAGAATCATTAAATGCCACAAATTACAGTGCTAAGACATGGTCAGTAATGATGGAAGCCTTAGATGAAGCAAAAGCAGTATTAGATGATCCAAAAGCAACTCAGGCAGAAGTAGATAATGCTAAAGAAGTATTAGCTAAAGCAATGGCTGGATTAGAAGTAAATAATCCAGTAAAAGCAGGAGATACAACAGCAAGCGTGGCTACTGGAGATAATGGTTTAATTGGAATCTTTGCTAGCTTATCAGTTTTAAGTTTTGCGGGATTAAGTTTATTAAGAAAAAAAGAAAATTAATTTTTATAACGATAGTTAGTATTTAGTATGAAAGGGTCTCTAAATTTTGACAGAGTTTATCAAAATAAGACTCCACAATCTAATGGGAGTTTTAGTTCCCTAGATTGATTTAGAATAGCTGATGGAGTTTTTCCATTGGCTATTTTTTTAGTGTATGCTGAGCATGGCATGGATTTAGTTGGAGATAGACTTATCGCCAAGTGTAGTGAACCTCGAGCCGTTGATAGTGATGTCATGGATGAAGGAAGTTGCGTAGCGATTCTTTCAAGCGTACGAACAGAAACCTGATGAGACTAAATGGTGGATTTGGAGATGTCTTATCAAGGATTATCAGCTATTTTGATAATGAAGAAAGTCATTATCATGGATTTTTATTAGGGTTATTTAATGGTAAAAAAATCAAATTAAACAGAGAAACGATGCATGGAAGATTTGATATTTGTATTTTATCAAGACGAATTTACCAAATAGCACTTGTATTAGAATGTAAGCATTCTGATGCAGTACGTTTACTTAAAAAAGATATGAGTAAAGGAGTAAAATAAATTGTAGTTAATCAATACATGCAAGAAGTAATTAACGAATGTAGTGGGAGTATCTTTTTATAAAAAATTATGTTATATAGAAAAAGCATAATAGCCTAAAAATTGTTTGTTAGTTGTTTAAAAAACAAAAGGAGATTATAAATAAGAAATTTGATAAAAACAAAAAACATTGAATAAATCAGGATATTTCTAAAAGATATTATTGATGATTTGAAAAATAAAAAGAAAAGGATTATTGGTATTGAATAAGACACTTAAAAATACAAAATAGTTCTAGATAATAAAAGTCTGGATTTTTTCAGACTTTTATATTTTAGAGTGTATACAATTTCGTTATACTTTTACTCTTCGTTATAATATTTTTAATAGTTTATTTTAATTGTCGTTATGATGAAAGATAAATCGTTTTTTTAATATGATATTAATTGGAATATCCAAAAAGATTATCATAGTTTAAAAATACAAGCGAGTTGTACAGTGATTAAAACAACAAGGAAAGTATGTATGATTTGTTGCATAGGTAGTGTAATTTATTGATAGAATAGAATTTTTTGTCTATATCAGATATATGTTATGTTTAGGGATGTTAGTGATAGTTTTATTTATATTTTTGATATATCATTATGTTCTTGAGCGTAATTTAAAAATGATAATGACATAAATATTTTGAAAACGGATATGTTTATGATTTAAAATCTAATACGATAATTAATGGTACAAAAAATAGTTTAGTGTTATAATTATAAAACATTCAGATGGATGAAAAATATGGTTTGATTGTGATAGCTAAAAATTTTATTTTTAGTATGCATTGAGAAATTAGTTGTAGGTTGTATAAAATAATCATTGGTAATTATACGAGGAGAAAAAATGATGGAAATAATGAGTATATATAAAATAGGTGAGTCAAAAGAAATTGCGGATGCAATGTTTCCGAAACGAAATATTTATATTGTTCATGGTTTTTCGATTTTTTTATTGATATATGTATTATATTTATGTTATCAAAGTAATTTAGTTACTAGAATAGCTTTAATTGTTATTGCTATAGCTGGTATCATCATATTACAATTTATCTTATTTAAACAAAAGAAAAACTTTTTACATATTATTTATGAACGATTTCAAGAAACAAATTCTACTGATGAAATCATTTATCATTATAAGTTTAATGATCAAGATATGGTGATAATAAATACTAATACGGATGCCCATGTAGAAATTAACTATAATTGCTTTTGTCAATATCTAGAAACGACTAATTATGTTTTAGTAGTTTCTAAAGCTAAACAATATATTATTTTTAATAGAGATGTTGCTAAGCAATATGATTTAAAAAACTTTTTTAAGAAAAAAGTTCCTTCTATTCGTATTCAAGAATAATAAATAAATCTTATAATCAGTAAAAAGAACAAATAGTAGTATTTTATATTATAAAATTGAGGTAAAACAGAAATGAAAAAAATTATATTTTTTGATATTGATGGCACATTGATTGGTCATTCTTTTACTGTGACAGAAAAAAATAAGCAGGCAATTAAACAGCTGAAGAAAAATAACTATCTTGTTTTTTTAGCAACAGGGAGACCGTTATCGTATATTGAAAACGAAATATTAGATATTGGATTTGATGGAGTTATTGCTAGTGCTGGTGGAACGATTTATTATCAAGGACAGTGTATTTATGAGCATCCGCTAGATTTAAAAGTTTTAAAAAATGCTTTAAAAGTTTTATATAAATATGAGATTCCTTATGGTTTAGAATGTAAAGATTATTATTATACGGGATTTGATTTGATCAATAAGACTATTGATAGACAAATAAAAAGTGGACAAGATAAGAATGTTGTTATTAATAAATTTAATCAGGTAAAATATAAAGATATTCAGTACTTTGATTTTGATAATCCAGTTTCAAAATTAAGCGCGATCATTCTTGATGAAATACAGTATGATATGTTAATAAAGTATTTAAATGATGATTTTAAAATTGTGCGATATGGCTTTGCAGTTGATATTATTCAAAAGAAATGGAATAAAGGAGATGGAGCAAAATATATTATGAAATATTTGGGAATTGATTTTCAAGATAGTATAGCATATGGTGATAGTCTTAATGATCTAGAAATTATGAAAGTTGTAGCAAGACCAATCGTATATGAAAAGGCGCCACAAGAATTATTAGATGTTGCGATTGATACTTTTATTGATCCTGATCGAGATGGTATCTATCATAGTTTAAAGAAATTAGAAATGATTTAATAGTACTGGTTGATCTTTTGTCGTTAATTATTTAAAATTTAATTCTTATGAATCAATTGTCAAAAATCATTAATGAACTTATTATGTAGATAAGTTCTTTTTTGAAGATTTAAACTAGTAATGTTTATCAAATAATATACTTTTGTGCAATGTCTTTTAATATGGCTATAATAAAGTAGATAAGATGATTTGATAAAATTTTATATTAAGTGTTTTGAAAATTGAAAAAAGTCAATTTTATAATTTTTATATACTATTATTGACAATAAATTATTATTTTGATATGATTTTATCATAGTTTAAAACGTAGGAACTTAAAATTATAAAATAAAGGGGAATAATAAAACACCAAAAATCAGGGATTATTTTAGACTAGTGAAGCTAGAAATCATTTTTAGGCTAGTAAAACCCCATAAAATCAATATTTTCATTGTTGATTTCTAGTATTTTTGATATAATAACTTTATAATATTCTGTTTTACCCGCTTTTGACAGTTCAGGGGCTTTTGAGAAAATAAAAATTCGGGTTTGTCCAGGTGTAACCTGTTACAATTTATTTTATTAAAATGTTTCAAAATGGGGGAAGTTATAGAGGCGGATAAAATAGAATTTTATAAATTGAATGGTGCAATAAAGCAAAGGGGTCTGTGTAATGGGTTTCACACACAGAAGTACCAAGTTTTGGATATGCCATTCTTGCTTTAAAAAGTTAACTATATAAAATCAATTGATTTTATTAAAGTTAGCAAGTATTTATTAGGACATTAAAAAGTGAATAAAAGTGTACATTGAAAATAACTATTTCTGCAGTTTTTAAACATTGATAAATATTTTTCATGTGTTTTAAAAGCTTGGCATTAAACTTAGTGTTTTTGGATAAAAGTTTATAGATAACTCCTAATAACTTTCTTCATTGATTAATTCTGTATACATCTATGTGATTTACATTGAGTGCATTTTAAGGTGTGAAAGTAGAATTGATTTGCATATTGGTAATATACACTGATACAAGGCTTTACGAAGATAACAAGATCTTTGTTTGGGTAGCATTGTATATCACCAATTTTATTTAAAATGTATTTATTTGTATAAATTTCATACTAGGAATAAAGAAGATAGGAAAGTTAAGTAGATTTATAGACATCTTAATTTTATCAATTATCTTTTATATGAAAAACATTAAGATTCATGGTTCTTTCTATATTATCAAAAAAAGGTATTTTTAAGATGATTCGAATGAGCATTGCTAAATTCTTTTATAAATTCATGTAAGACCTGGAATATTTTGATTTGAACAAGGAATTGAATTCAGGGGAAATGATATCATACATTTTTGTAGTTGATTTTTAAATCTGTTGATATCTTTCATTAAGGAAGATGTTGACAAGTGAGTTCTTTCCTTTATTTCAAGTTGATGTTTGGTAACAGGCAGATAGTTTCTGCTGGGGATGACTTGAGCAATGATAAAAGTATTAGTTTTATCATTCTTTACATATTTTTCTTACATCTAGTGTTAAGAGAAATGAGGATATGGGATTAATTTGATTATGAATTAAATTGGTTTCATAACGAATAGTTGCTTTAAGATCGATTATATGATGAGGATTTAAAAATATATTTAACAAAATCTTTTTATTGAAAAACTTCATCTAATTAAATTTACCAACATCAATAGAAATAAAATTTATATAAAACATATTCTTTTGTATTTATACGAATATGATAGCCACATGCAAAGGATTAAAGAGCTTAATTAGATACAAAAAGCGCTGATAACTTTTCTACGATGGTTATGCTTCAGAAAGGGAAAATCAAAGTATACTTTCGTTTTTGTAGTTCTAAACAAAATTTAAAGAAAGGAAAGAGGTGTATCATTTATGACTATTTAATAATCTATAAATGGTATACTGGGGAAAAATGAATTTATGAAAAAAAATTCAGTCAAGAAGTTTTTAGTGGGTGCTCTTGCTGTAACGACAGTTTTCAGCATGTCATTTACAGTAGACGCAGCACTAAACAGCGAAACCACTCCTGCGAGTCTTCTAGATGAGCTCACTGCGGGAAATGCAATTTCCACTAAACAGTATGAGCCAGATGATGTCGTAACTGTAATTGTGGAATTAGATGGGGAAACTACCCTAGATGTAGACGAATATGTTACTATGTTTCAAAATAACAGTATTGGTTATTCTGCTGATGCGTCTGTGGCAGCTTACCGTGCAGATATGGTAAGTCAGCAAGAGGAGATAGAAACTCAAATTTCAGCATTTGCTCCTAATGCGACATTTAAGTATCACTATACTAACCTGCTTAATGGTTTTGCAGTACAGGTTGAGTACAAATACATAGAAAAGATTGAAGCTTTGGATGGAGTAATGTCAGTTTATCTAACTCAAAGCTACAACTATGATGATAATTGGGAAGTAAATGAAGAGGATGCAGAATACATGTCTCTAGAAGAGTATTATGAGCTTACTGGAGCTGATGCAATCGACTTGAGCAAGTCTGCTACAGCTGATGCTGGTTCTACTAGTCAGATGGGTCTTGAAGCTGCTTGGGATGCAGGTTATACTGGTGCCGGTAAAGTTGTTGGTGTTTTCGACAGTAGTCTTCGTTATACTCATAAGTTATTTTCTTATATGGATCCAGAAATAGAAGCAGATGGTGAAAATGGTTTACTTTCTAACTATAAAACAAAAAATAATCTGCTTGAATCTATCAAAGCTAATCAGGATACTTTGAATCTATTTGTATCTGGTTGGGGAAGCTGGTTCCATGGTTATGATGAGACTGGTTTTTCAACAGATATACAAAATGCTATTTTGAATGGTGATTTCTATTACAATTCTAAAGTTCCTTTCTCTGTTGATTATGCTTGCGGTGATTTGGATACATGGGATGGAGATTCTAGTAGCCATGGTACACATGTCAGCGGTATTGTTGCTGGTAATGGTGGAGAAGGTTATGATGAAACTTCTGGTGTCAAAGGTTCTGCCTATGATGCTCAAATTATGTTCTTTAAGGTATTTGATGAAAATGATGACTTTGGTCAAGAATCTGATGAAGCTGTATTTGCCGCTTTAGATGATGCTGTTACTCTAGGTGTCAATGCCTTCAATTTATCTCTTGGTATCCCTAACGGATTTACAACTATGAATACTTATGCTCAAGCAGGTTATCAACGTGCTTATAACCGTGCTAGTGCTAGCGGTATTTCTATCTGTGTTTCTGCAGGTAATGATGCTCGTGATAGTCATCCAGGAGCTTTAGTAAGCGGATACACTACTTTATTACCTAACAGTGCCTCAGCTGGTTTCTCTGGTTCATTATATGCACCTATGACTATTGCTTCTGCTCAAGGTACTGGTTATTCTTATACTAACAATTGGACAGATACAGTTGCAGCTGCTGTAAATGCAGATGGTGAGGCTGTAAATAGTGTTACAATCACAGATATTTATGACCCTGCATTGGGTGATACATTGACTGGTACTTATGAGTTAGTTGATTGTGGTGATGGTTCTTCTATTACACAGGATTTAACTGGTAAGGTTGCCTTAGTAAAACGTACTTATGGTTATGTTCCTTATGATGAAGAAGGAATTAAAGCAGCACAACAAAATGCTTATAATGCTGGTGCTGTGGCAGTTTATATGACTTTCGATAACTACAGTAGCTATTTTGGTACTAATGGTTTATGGACTGGTGAAAATGGTGAAAGTATTCCTGTTTTTGCTGGAACAGCTACTAATAGCAGTGTTTATACTACTTTATCTACCGCTCTTGCTGATGGTACTGTAAATGTAAGCTTCTCTTCTACAGCGCAATCTCAGCCTGTAGCTCGTAGCTATAGTGATACTGGTCCATCAAGCTTTACTTCTTGGGGTGTTACTGAATCTATGAATTTAAAACCAGATGTAATGTCTCCAGGTGGTAATATTTGGTCTGCAGGAGCATCATCTGATACTGCTTTATCTTCAAAGAGTGGTACTTCTATGGCTTCTCCAAATGCAGAAGGACTATTTATTCTTGCACAACAATATGTAGATGATAATCTAGATACTTTTGGAGTAAAAGTTGGAACTCAGGAATATTCTAATTTAGTAAATCAATTAGTAGCTTCTACTGCTGTAGCTTATCAACCATTTGTAAGCTCTTCAGATTTGACTCGTCAGAACTTGTATTTCTCTCCAAGACGTCAAGGTGCTGGTATGGTCAATATCGATAATGTGATCAACAGCTTAGTTGTGTTACACAACGAAGTACCTTATAATGCTGTTACTGGTGAAGCTCCTCGTGCTAAAGTAGAACTAGGTGATAAATTAGGTACAAATTTTGATATTAAATTTACTATGGATAATTATGATTCTGTAGCTAAGACATTCGATGTATTAGCATGTCTTCAAACAGACAATACTACAGAAGCTAATGGACGTACAAATCTTGCAGGTGTTAATACTTATGGTTCAGATATTGATGCAATCGAAGATGGTGTGATGAAAGTAACTGCTGTTTCTGGTGGTACTGTTGTTAGTGCATCTGATAACATCAATCGTTATGGTGATAATGCTTCTGCAACACAAATTTCTGTTCCTGCTAACAGTTCAGTTGAAATTACAGTTAATGTAACTTTGAACGAAGAAACAATGAATGCTTATGATGCAAAATACCCTAACGGTATGTTCTTAGAAGGTTTTGTCTTCTTTGATAATGTAGATTCTGATTATGAAACTCTTAGCATTCCTTATATGGGATTCAGAGGAGACTGGAATGCAGCTCCAATCTTCGATTTAGCTACTGCTTATGATGACATTAGCGGATTAGCTACTTCTGATGCTAATTATCCTTTATTCTACACAACTACTTTAAATTCTCTAGTTGATGGTTATGATGTGGTTTTAGGTGCAAACCAATTTACTGGAGCATCTTTACCAGATTATTTTGGAGGATCTTCAACAAGTTATTATAATACGATCCGTAACTATTTAAATAATTTACGTGATGGTGGAGAATTAAATGGTGCTTATGCTACTATTTCTCCAAATGGAGATGGTAAGGATGATATCGCTTATGCAGCACTTTATTTATTACGTAATGCTAAAGCTTTATGTGTAGTAATCAAAGATGAAGCTGGAAATGTTGTTAATGTAATTGGACCTGAATATGAATATTTTGAAGCAAAAGTTAATGACGGTAATTTAACACAACAAGCTGCTTTAAGCTATGGAACTAAATATAATCATCAAATGTACTGGGATGGTACTGATCTTGATGGTAATATGGTAAAAGAAGGTACTTATACTTTTGAAGTTCGTGCTATGTTAGAATATGAATATTTAAATTCTGTAGATTATGGTAATGATGATTCATGTCTAGATGCTTTGATGAATTCTGATAATGTTCAGACTCAATCATTTAATGTAAATGTAGACGTAACTGCACCTAAAGTTGATTCATCTTTAGATGGTGATGTTCTTACTATTAATGCTAGTGATGCATCTGGTATCCAGGCTGTAGCTGTTTATAGTAATGGTACTCGTGTTAGTGATATTATTCGTGTAAACAATACTGAAACAACTACAACAATTAATTTAAGTGACTTGGCTGAAGGTTATGATAAGAATAATTTAGAAGTTCAAGTTGTAGATTATGGTATGAATATGGCATCTTCTACCGTAAATTTAGTTGATGTAAATAAAACAGCATTACAAATTGCTGTTGATACAGCTAATACATTAAAAGATAATGGTGCTTTAGAAAATGTTGTACCAGTTGTAGTAACTGAATTTAATGAAGCATTAGCTGAAGCTGAAAGTATTTTAGCAAATCCTAGTGCAAGTCAATCAACTGTTGATACATCATTCTATCGTTTAGCTAACGCTATTCAGATGTTAGACTTTATTAAAGGTGATACAACTGCTTTAGAAGACTTGATCAATAAAGTAAATGGTTATGCAGAAGAAGATTATACAACAGATTCATGGGCAGCATTACAAGAAGCATTAGATGCAGCAAAAGAAGTAGCTGCAGATGAAAATGCTTTAGAAAGTGATGTAAATGAAGCATTTGATAATTTAACAAATGCAATTGGAAACTTAGTCTTAAGAGCTGATAAGACAAGATTACAAGAAATGTATGATAAAGTAGATGGCTTAGATAAGAGCTTATATACTGAAGCTAGTGTTGCAAATTTAGCAGAACCAATGGCAAATGCTAAAGCGGTATTAGATAATCCAAATGCAACTCAAGAAGAAGTAGATAGCGCTTATGCAACATTGACAAGAGCATACTTAGACTTAAGATTGATTCCAAATAAGGATTTATTACAAGACTTAATTAATAAAGCAAATGGATTAAATGCAGCTAACTATACAGCAAAAACATGGTCAGTAGTAGAAAGTGCATTAGAAGAAGCTAAAGCAGCTTTAGATAATGAAAATATTGATCAAGCAGGTATAGAAGCAGCATATGAAAACTTAATGGCTAGTATCAATGGATTGGAAGTAGTTGCTTCAGGTGATACAACTGTAACTACAGGAACTACTGGAGCAAAAGGATCAATCAATACTGGTGATACAACTAGTATGATTAGTGCATTAGGATTATTAGCATCATTAGGTGCAATTGCTTATCTTAAGAGAAAAAAATATAATTAATATTAAGTTTGATATTTAAAGCTACCGAGTTTTGACTTGGTAGCTTTTCTATTAACATCTAAATATCAATGATGCTAAATTTTTATAATATATTGCATCATAATAGATGATGAATATTTTATAAGTTATTGTTATTTAGTAAAAGTAATAAAATATCATAAATATCAATATTTATTTTTCTTGTTTTTTATTGGAATAAATGGCATAATTATTAAAAAGAAAGGATGAGTGCCATGTTACAGCAAGAACGACATAATCAAATACTCGCTAGATTAAATTTAGAAGGACAGGTACGAGTTAAAGATTTAAGCAAAGAATTTGATGTAACAGAAGATTGTATTAGAAAAGATTTAACGATCTTAGAAAAGGCGAATAAATTGAAAAGAATCCATGGTGGAGCAACTCAGCTGCGTGTGAATTTACATACTATAAATGTTAATGATCGTAGAGAAATTCGAGTTACGGAAAAGAAAATTATTGCTCAAAAAGCAATAGAACTTATAAAGCCGGGAACGATGGTTTTTTTAGGAATATCAACAGTAACTTTAGAAATTGCAAAATTAATATACCAAAGAAATTTAAATGTTACAGTTGTTACAAATATGATCGATATTATGAAAATATTTACTCAGGATTGTGCAACACAGTTGATTTTTATTGGTGGAGGCTTAAATAGAGCTAGAGATGGTTTTATTGGTTCGATTACAATAAATCAATTAAGAAAATATAAATTTGATTTATCTTTTTTAGGGGTTGTAGGAATAGATGTGTATAATGGCAAAGTTACGACTTATGATGTGAATGATGGTTTAACGAAAAAAGAAGTTATTCATTCAAGCAAGAAATGTTATATGGTCGCAGAAACAGCTAAGTTAGAATTGGATGGTAATTATGTATTTGCTGATATTGGTGATTTTAATGGCTATATTTGTGAAGTGGGTCTTGAAATTGAAATGGAAAATAGAATGAAAGGTTATGGTTTGGAAATCATTTGATAATGATTTCTTTTTTATTGTTTTTTATCGAAAAATTATCGAAAATTATTATTTTATACTTGAATTATAGTGATTTTGAAGTATAATATAATTAGAAAACAATAAAAAACAATAACTAAGGAAGGGATAAGATGGAGAGTTTAATTCAAACAGGAAGAATTGATATTTTGAAAGATAAGATGCTCAAAGCCCCGCGATATGCCTCTATTGAGCAGGCAAGAATCATTACTCGAGTCTATCAAGAAAATGAAGAATTATCGATTCCTAAAAAAAGAGCATTATCTTTAAAAACGGCATTAGAAGAATTAGAAATCAGTGTAGAAAAAGAAGAGCTGATTGTAGGAAATCGAACTAAAGGGGTACGGTATGGTGTTGTTTTTCCTGAAAGTGGCTGTTCGTGGATCAATAAAGAATTTGAAACATTGCCTTCAAGACCACAAGATAAATTTTTAGTAAGAGAAAAAGATATTCAGGAATTTAGAGAAGAAATCTATCCATATTGGAATGGAAAATCTATGGAAGATGTAATTAAAAACAATTATGGTAAAGAAATCAATGCAATAGCTAAAGTTGTGAAAATAAACCAAAAGGATCATGCTCAGGGTCATATTTGTCCAGATTCAGCATTATGGTTAAAATTAGGACCAAAAGGATTAATAAAAAAAGCTCAAAAGAAATTGGCGGAATGTGATGAAAGTCAAAAGGAATTTTATGAATGCACGATTCTTGTTTTAGAAGGAGCAGTCAATTTCATGGTTAGGTATCATGATTATATTATGAACATGATGGAAGAAGTTGAAGATGAATATCAAGATTCTTTAAAAAATGTTGCTAAGATTTGTATGAATCTTTCGAAAAGACCGCCAGAAAATTTTCATGAAGCCGTTCAAGCATTATGGTTTTTGTTTGTTATCTTGCATATGGAGTCAAATGCTTCATCGTTTTCACCGGGAAGAATGGATCAATATATGTATCCTTATTATCAAAAAGATCTTATTGAAGGAAAAATCACAAAGCAGGATGCTTTAGAAATCTTAGAATGTTTATGGTTGAAGTTCAATCAAATCGTTTATTTAAGAAATCAAAATAGTGCTAAATATTTTGCCGGTTTTCCAATTGGTTTTAATATTGCTCTTGGGGGATTAGATGAATTTGGAAATGATATTTATAATGAATTATCACTGTTGTGTTTAAAAGCGCAATATCATTTAGGACTGCCACAGCCAAATTTATCAGTACGATTAAATAAAAATTCATCTCATGAATTAATGCATGAGGCAATTAAAGTCGTTGCTAAAGGAAGCGGAATGCCCCAATTTTTCAATGATGAAGCAATCGTTCATGCAATGATCGAAGATTTAGGAATTGAAAAAAAGATGCTAGAAATTATGCAATCGTTGGTTGTGTTGAATTAACGACTCATGGAAATAATTTAGGCTGGTCTGATGCCGCGATGTTTAATTTAAATAAAGCATTGGAACTAACTTTAAATAACGGAAAGTGCTTATTGACAAATGAAAAAATCGGTTTAGATTTGGGAAATCTTGAAACATATGAAACATTTGCTGATCTAGAAGCGGCATTTACAAAACAAATTGATTATTTTATTGAGGCGATGATGAAAGCTGAAATCGTAGTTGAAAAAGCGCATCAGAATTGTCTACCATCAGCTTTTTTATCAACCGTTATTGATGATTGTTTAGAAAATGGTTTAGATGTGACGTGTGGTGGGGCCAAATATAATTTATCAGGTATCCAAATGATTCAGATTGCTAATCTAGCTGACTCACTTGCAGCTATTAAAAAGTTGGTTTATGATGAGCAGATGATTTCAAAACATGAATTATTGGAGTCATTAAAAGCTGATTTTAAAGGCCATGAAATCACACAAACAATGCTGTTAAATAAAGTTCCTAAATATGGAAATGATATAAAATGGGTTGATGATCTAGGAGCTAAGTGGGCTGGCTATTTTAGAAAAAAAATGAAAGAATATCGAAATTATCGTGGGGGATTATATCATACAGGAATGTATACTGTTTCTGCACATGTGCCTATGGGTGAAAATGTAGGGGCTTCACCAGATGGAAGAAATGCTTTGACACCACTTGCTGATGGTGGAATGTCACCGGTTTATGGTCGTGACATGGCTGGACCAACAGCAGTTTTAAAATCAGTATCACGGATGAATGATTCTTATACTACAAATGGTGGATTGTTGAATATGAAGTTTTTACCAGAATTTTTTAATTCCGAAACGGGAATGATGAAGTTTGAAAATTTCTTAAGAGCATTTGTTGATTTAAAAATTCCTCATATTCAATTTAACGTTGTAAGACGTGATGATCTGCTTGATGCTAAGATTCATCCAGAAAGACATAGATCATTAACGATACGTGTCGCTGGATATACGGCATATTTTGTCGAGTTAGCAGGAAAGTTACAAGATGAAATTATTGAAAGAACAGCATATGAAGATATCTAATGTGTTAATATTTGATATCAAAAGATTTGCCGTTCATGATGGACAGGGATTAAGGACGACGGTTTTTTTTAAAGGCTGTCCGCTAAGATGTAAATGGTGTCAAAATCCAGAAGGATTATCATTAAAAAGAAGACCGCTATATTTTAAAAATAGTTGTATTCATTGTAAAAGATGTGAACAATTTTCAAAAGAAAATCAAATGATTTATAAAAATGATCGTCCCTATTTTAATCTTCGTTATAAAGGGGATTTTGATAATCTGATAAAAGTTTGTCCAGCTGCAGCAATACGTTACGATAGTGAAGAGTATGATATTGAAAAGTTAATAGAAAAAATCAAAGAAGATCTAGTTTTTTTTAGAGATGATGGTGGTGTAACTTTTTCTGGTGGAGAACCGCTCATGCAAGGTGAGTTTTTAACCACCATATTAAAAAAATGTAAAGAAGAGGGAATTCATACAGCGATAGAAACGACTCTATATGCTTCATTAGATTTAATAAAAGATATTTTACCGTATTTAGATTTGATATATGTTGATTTAAAAGTTTTTGATGAAAATAAGCATCAGGAATTAACAAATGTTTCTGTAAAAACAATCAAAGAACATATTCGATATATATTAGAAAGTGAACATAAAGATAAGGTTATTATCAGGACACCATTAATACCTTTAATGACGGCAACTGATGAAAATATCATAAATATTGCTAGTTTTATAGTGGATATTTATCCTGAGGTAAAATATGAATTATTAAATTATAATCCCTTAGCGGCATCTAAATATGAGCTTGTTGATTTGGAATATCCAATTAATAAACATTATAAAATGTTTAATAAAAAACAGATGCAGCATTTTTATGATCTTGTTTATCAAACTGGTTTAAAAAATTTAATTATTGAATAGGAGAAAAAAGAGATGGAATTTATTATTGATACAGTAGATTTAGAAGAAATCAAGGATGCTATAGATCACATGCCAATTACTGGAGTAACCAGT
>BAHP02000096.1 GCA_000508865.1 Clostridiales bacterium VE202-01 | reverse complement strand
CCACCGAATAACATGAAAGGAGGAATAGTGTTTTATTGTGATTAAAGAATGATTTGATTTTTATTTATCTATAAGATAAGAAAGGAAAAAAGAAAAATGAATATGAAAAAAAGAAGAATTACCATATTTTTACTAGCTCTTGTATTATCCTTAACAATGGGTGTGGCATCAATTAATGTTCGTGCTGAAGATAATGTTGAGCGTATTGAAAGAGCATTGATACCTCAGCCATTGAGTTATAATGTTTCTGACGGAAAATTTGTTTTAACTGAAGATACTTCAATTTATGTAAAGGGGAATTCTGAAAGTGAGACAGAAGAATTAAATCAAATTGGAGAACTTCTTGCAAAGATATTAAGAAAATCAACGGGATATTCTATTGAAGTTATTGAAGGTGAAGCTGCAAATGGAGATATTCAACTAACAACAGTTGATGGAGATACTTCTTTAAAAGATGAAGGTTATACTATCACTGTAACGACTGATAGTGTAAAAATAGCTGCGCCAAAAACTGCAGGTGTGTATAGGGGGACACAAACATTAAGACAGTTATTACCTGCTGATATTGAAAAGAGTGAAATTGTAAATGATGTAGAATGGAATATACCGGTTTCTACTATTGAAGATTCGCCAAGATATGATTACCGTGGAACACATCTTGATGTAGCTAGACATTTCCGTACAGTAGAAGAAGTAAAAAGACATATCGATAATATTGCTCAATATAAAATCAATGTCCTACATCTTCACTTGACTGATGATCAAGGCTGGCGTCTTGAAATCAAAGGTGAAAGATATGGCGAAAGTTATGAAAAATTATTAACAATTGGAGCACAATCATCATGTAATGGGGATCCAGGTGGATATTATACTCAAGAAGAATATAAAGATATTGTTGATTATGCGGCTCAAAGATATATTGAAATTGTACCTGAATTTGATATGCCTGGGCATACTGGAGCAGCATTAGCTTCATTAGACTTTTTAAGTCCTGATGGAAAACCTCTTGATGCACCAACACAAGATTATACAGTTGGTAAAACAACATTTAATTGCCGTCTTGAAGCAACTTATGAATTTGTGGAAGATGTTATAGCCCAAATGGCAGAATTATCATCATCAAAATATATTCATATTGGTGGAGATGAAGCCAATAGCACTTCAAGTGATGACTATAATTATTTTATGTCAAGAGTAACAGAAATTGCCAAAAAGTATGGAAAGATTCCAATGGGATGGCAAAATTATGATCAAACAGATGGTACAGATGAATCAGTTGTACAATTTTGGGGAACAAGGACAAGTGCAACAATTAGCAATCCAAATATGAAGATCTTAATGTCTCCAGCTAATAAGGCATACTTAGATATGCAATATCCAACAAACTCAGATTGGGGATTAAGCTGGGCTGGTAAGATATCAATTCAAGCAGGATATGAATGGGATCCAACTGATTATACAAAATTTAATCAAGATAATATTATTGGTATTGAAGCACCATTGTGGTCAGAAACAATTAGTTCTGTAGCAGGGGTGGATCATTTAGCATTCCCTAGATTGTTAGGAATTGCTGAAATTGGCTGGTCACAAAAAGAAGATAGAAATTGGACAGAATATAAAGAAAGATTAGTTGCGCACGCAGATAGATTAACAAATGAAGGTATTGGTTTCTATAGAGATCCACAAGTTTTTGGTTTACCTACTTATAATGATCCAATTACTATTCCTAATAAATTTGATACGTATTTGACAGGACTTGCTGATGGTATGAATGTATCATATAAACTTAATGTTGAAAAAGCTGGAACTTATATGGTAGAACTAAATTATTCTACTGATAATATTTGGTCTATTAATGGTCAAAAGATAGCTTTATCAATTGATGGTGAAAAGGTGGATGAAAAGAATCTTGCGGTAACTTGGTCTGGAAATGGTGCGGTAATTATGCCAATTACTGTTTCTGAAGGAGAACATACATTAAAATTAGACTTCTTTGCATCAAGTTATGCATTAAATTATATTAATATTTATGAAGCTCCTGTTGTACAGATACCTGGTAATGTTGAAGCAGAAGATTATGTAAATAGTAAAGGAATTAATCATGAACCACGAGGAAACCGCTATACTGTTTCTGAAACAAATACTGGAGATTTCTTAGAATATAAAATTGATGTTGCTAAGACAGGAACATATACTTTAGCATTAAATGCAGCGGCTCAAGGTGGAAACGCAGAGGCAGATATCTATGTAGATGGTGTAAAAGTTGGAAATCTATCATCAGTTGATACTGGTTCATGGAGTAATTATATAATTCAGGAAGCTTCAAATGAATTTGAATTGATAAAAGGAGAACATACATTAAAAATTGATTTTACTAATGTAAATGGTGGAACAAACATTGATTATTTAGTGTTTACAGCTATTAATTATGCTGGTGAAAATACAGATAAAACAGCATTACAAATTACAGTAGATACAGCTAATACATTAAAAGCTCAAGGGGCATTAGACAATGTTGTACCAGCTGTAGCAGCTGAATTTGAAACTGCACTTGCTAATGCAGAGGCAGTTTTGGTTGATGATAGTGCAGATCAAACAACAATTGATACTTCATTCTATCGTTTAGCTAATGCAATTCATATGTTGGAATTTGTAAAGGG
>BAHP02000097.1 GCA_000508865.1 Clostridiales bacterium VE202-01 | reverse complement strand
GGAGTATTTTAATGATAAGTTTGTTAGTTGATAGTAGTAGTTTTAATATGATAGATAATGGTTCTATAAGTCATTTGATTGTTTGTAAAGAAGAGGGGATCCAAAAAGGTGATCTAGTTTCTTTATGTGATAATAATAAGAAGACGAATTGTCTTGTAAAAGTTAATTATGTAGATTGTGAAGGATCAGGTGTGGATGAGAACTATTGTATTTTAAATGTCAAGAAAGTATAAAAAGCCCTTTATTGAAGGGCTTCCCATTCTTCCATTAAAGTATTTAATTGATTTTCTAATAAAGCAATTTCATCATTGATTTGGTTGTATTTTTGATAGTTATTTAAGACTTCTTCGCTTTGTAACTGCTGGTTTAAAATATTGATTTGATTTTCTAAGTTAGAAATATTAGTTTCTACTTTTTTTATTTTATTTTGTTGTTTGCGATATAAAGCATTTTGCTGTTTCATGTTTTGATAATCAGTATTTTCTTTTTTTACTGGTTTATCAATAATTTTATTACTAAAATATGTATCATAGTTTCCATCATAGCTTATCGCTTTATTATTAGTTAATTCGATAACTCTAGTAGCAACTTTATTAATAAAATAACGATCATGACTAATAAAAAAGATGGTTCCATCAAATTGATTTAAAGCATCTTCAAGAACTTCTTTTGATGCAATATCTAAATGGTTAGTAGGTTCATCTAAAATTAAGAAGTTTGCTTGTTTTAAAAGAATTTCAGTTAAAACGACACGGCCTTTTTCACCACCGGATAACAAAGAAATTTCTTTGAAAACATCTTCACCTTTAAAGTTAAATAATGCTAAGCTATTGCGAATTTCCGTATTTGTCATTTTAGGATAATTATCACTGATTTCATTAAAAATAGTTTTATTCATTGATAAAGTTTGATGTTCTTGATCATAATAAGCTAAATCTACTTTACTGCCAAATTTAATTTTTCCTTGAAAAGGAATTAATTCATTAAGAATAGTTCTAAATAAAGTAGTTTTACCAATACCATTATCACCAACAAGGGCAACTCGCTCCTGTTTTTTATTTCGATATTTATATTTTTAAATAGTATCTCATCAAATTTAACAGCTAAATTTTCAATTTTTAAAACATCAAATCCCGATTCTCTTTTTGGTTTAAAATTTATGGTAATTGTATCAGGTAAGTTTTCAGGACGTTCGATACGTTCCATTTTAGCTAACTGCTTTTCTTTTGATTCGGCTCGTTTGACTTGTTTTTCACGATTATATGATTTTAAAGTATCGATACTTTGTTGGATGCGTTTTATTTCTTTTTGTTGATTTAAATAGTGTTTTAAATCAACAGCTCGTTGTTTCTTTTTTAAAATAGAATATTCATTATATTTACATTTATATGTTTTTGATTTACCATTTTCAATTTCAATAATTTTATTAGAAACCTGATCAATAAAATAACGGTCATGACTAACGATTATAACAGCATGAGGATAGTTTTTTAAATAACTTTCTAAAAAACTGATTGCCATGTTATCAAGATGGTTAGTAGGTTCATCAAGCAATAATAACTTAGGTTCTTGTAATAACATTTTAGCAAGTGCTAATCTTGTTTTTTGCCCACCTGACAACATTGATACTTTAAGCTTCATTTCCTCTTCATTAAAGCCTAACCCTTTTAAAACACCAGTTAATTTACTAGGATAGCTATAGCCATCATGTTCTTGGAATTCATGAGTTAAACGATCATACTCGCTCAGTATTTTTTCACTATGATCATTACTCATTAATATTTCAAGTTCACGTAATCTATTTTCAATAGCAAGCAATGGGGCAAAAACATCTAAACCGATATCATATACTGTTTTATCCATATTTAAATCATGCTGCTGTTTTAAATATCCTAAAGATAATTCCTTGTTACAAAAAAGATTACCACCATCATATTCTTCTTCACCAGAAATAATTTTAAGGATCGTTGTTTTGCCTGCTCCATTTACACCAATAATCGCTATTTTATCATGATCATCAACTTTAAAAGTTATATCCTTTAATAAAGGGATACCCTGGAAAGATTTCGTTATATTTGAACATTCGATTAACATTTTTATCACCGTTTGTATTTTAACATATTTTTATAAGTAATAATATTTAATTTTTTACTATCATAAATATATTGTTTTTAAAAACATTTATATTAAAATTTTGGTCAAGGGGTTGTAATCAATATTGTTTTTTTGTATAATTGTATGCAATATAGAGAAGACGGGGGTATATCGCAATGGGTATGAATTTGGCATACAAAATTTTAAGCAGTAAACTTAAAGATGGAAATCTTATTCCTGGTGAACAGATTGGAATACAAATCGACCAAACATTAACACAGGATTCAACAGGAACAATGGCTTATCTTCAATTAGAGGCAATGAATATTAAACATGTCGCTGTGGAAAAAGCAGTTGCATATATTGATCATAACATGTTACAAACAGGTTTTGAAAACATGGATGATCATGAATTTATTCGTAGTGTAGCAAAAAAACATGGTATTGTTTTTTCAAAACCAGGTAATGGTGTTTGCCACCAATTACAATTAGAAAATTTTTCAAAACCAGGTAAAACATTAGTTGGTTCTGACTCACATACACCAACATGTGGGGCAATGGGAATGATTGCTATTGGTGCCGGGGGATTGGATGTCGCTGTAGCTATGGCAACGGGAAAATATTATTTGCAATGTCCAACAGTGGTAAAAGTAAATTTAAAAGGAAAAAAAGCGCCATGGGTGTCAGCTAAAGATATTATTTTGTATATTCTACAACAATTAACAGTTAAGGGTGGTGTTAATAAGATCATTGAATATACAGGTGATGGGGTTGCATCATTATCATTGACTGACCGTGCGACAATTTGTAATATGGGAGCTGAATTAGGAGCAACAACTTCTATTTTCCCAACTGATGAAAGAACTAAAGAATATTTAGCACAACAAGGGCGAGTTGAAGACTATGTTGAGATGAAGGCTGACGATGATGCTACGTATGATCAAGAATTGACTGTTGACTTAGGAGCTTTAGTGCCAATGACAGCTAAACCACATAGTCCTGATGCTGTAGTACCAGTAAAAGAACTTGAAGGAATGAAGGTAAATCAAGTTGTTATTGGAAGTTGTACAAATTCATCTTTTGCCGATATGATGAAAGCGGCTAAGATTTTAAAAGGACGTAAAGTAGCTGATCATGTTTCACTAGTAATTGCGCCAGGGTCTAGCTCGATTTTAGCGATGTTATCTGAAAATGGTGCTTTGGCGGATATGGTTCATGCTGGAGCAAGAATTCTTGAATGCGGTTGCGGTCCATGTATTGGAATGGGGCAGGCGCCATTATCTAAAGGAGTATCTTTAAGAACGATCAATCGTAATTTTAAAGGACGTTCAGGAACTAATGATGCAAGTGTTTATTTAGTTTCACCAGAGGTTGCAGCGTTAAGTGCAATTAAAGGATATATGTCAGATGAATTTGAAGATGATATGTATTTAGATGAGGTACCAAATACGCCATTTATAAAAAATGGTAATTTCTTCATTGATGAATATGATGAAAATAATGAAGTTTATATGGGACCAAATATTAAGCCGGTTCCTCGTGGTGATAAAATTACTGATGAAATTAGTGGTAAAGTTGTCTTAAAAGTTGGTGACAATATTTCAACCGATCATATTGTGCCTTCAGATAGTAAATTGTTACCATACCGTTCTAATGTTCCTCATTTAGCTAAATTCTCATTTAGTAAAGTGGATCCTGAATTCTATGATCGAGCAGTTGCTAATGGTGGTGGATTCATTGTTGGTGGTGATAATTATGGTCAAGGAAGTTCTCGTGAACATGCTGCTCTTGTGCCAAATTATTTAAAAATCAAAGCCATTTTTGCGGTATCATTTGCAAGAATCCATCGTTCTAATTTAATTAATAATGGTATTTTACCATTAGTTATCGAAGCTAAAGATCAAGATTTCTTTAATGATCAAGATAGTTACAAAATCGTTAATATTAAAGAGGTAGTTGAACATAATGGTAAAGTAAAAGTAATTAATGAAACTACTAATGAATCAATCGAAGCTAGTCTTACATTATCACCAAGAGAAAAAGTAATGATCAATTATGGTGGGTTATTAAATGCAATCAAAGAATTAGGAGGTGAATTTTAATGAAAGCTGTTTTAATACCAGGTGATGGAATAGGAAAAGAAATATCAAAGAGTGTTGTTGATATTACTAAGGCGATGGATTTAGATATTGAATGGGTCGAATATCAAGCCGGAGCAGAATATGCAGTTAATACAAAAGAAGTATTTGAACCAGGTCTAGTTGATGCAATCAAAGAATATAAATGGGCTTTAAAAGGACCAACTGCAACACCAATTGGAACAGGATTTAGAAGTGTTAATGTTGCTTTGAGACAACAGTTTGCTACTTATGCTAATGTTCGTCCAATTAAATCTTTTAAAGGAATCAATTCACGCTATGAAAATATTGATTTAGTAATGATTCGTGAAAATACAGAAGATCTATATAAAGGAATTGAATACATGATCAATCCTGATATGGCTAATGGCATCAAACTAATTACTCGTGAAGCAAGTGAAAAAATTTGTCGTTATGCGTTTGAATATGCTAAAAATAATGGTCGCAAAAAAGTTACAGCTATTCATAAGGCGAATATCATGAAATATACTGATGGATTATTTTTAGAAGCATTTAGAGCTGTTGCTAAAGATTATCCAGAAATCGAGCCACAAGAAGTAATTGTTGATAATATGTGTATGCAGTTAGTGATCCGCCCGGAAACATTTGATGTTTTAGTAGCACCTAACCTATATGGTGATATTGTTTCTGATTTATGTGCAGGATTAGTAGGTGGTCTAGGATTTGCTCCAAGTGGAAATATAGGCGATGAATATCGGATTTATGAAGCAGTTCATGGCAGTGCTCCAGATATTGCTGGAAAAGGCATCGCTAATCCAAGTGCTTTGTTATTAGCATTTGCTTTAATGCTGGAAGCATTAGGAAAACTAGAAGATGCTAATAAATTAAGAAATGCATTAGCAGCTGTAGTAGAAGAAGGGGTAACAGTTACTCCTGATATTGGTGGAAGTGCTTCTACTGCAGAATTTACAGCTGCAATTATAAGAAAGTTAGGGTAATTTATGGCAAAAAATTTATTAGAAAACACAGGACATGGATCGTTAGGAAATAAAATTTTTACTCTACTTCGTGATAAGATTTTAAATGAGGAGTATACCCAAGGACAAAAACTTAATGAAGTTGCTCTATCTAAAGAACTAAACATTTCTAGAACACCGATTCGAGAAGCTTTAAAACAGTTAGAGCTGGAGGGTTTAGTTAAAAGTATTCCTAATAAAGGTGTTTATGTTTTAGGTTTTTCACATCGTGATATTGATGATATGCTGGAGATTCGACATGCTTTAGAAGGTCTTGCAATTCAATTGGCAATTGAAAGAATAAATGATGAAGAGTTAGAAAAAATTAAAGAAGTTTATGATTTGATGGAATTTTATGCTAAAAAGGGTGATCAAGAGAAATTTAATGAAATTAACATTGCTTTTCATGAAGCAATTTATCGCTGTACCCAATCAAAATATTTTGAACAGTTATTAACAGATATAAATTATTATATTCATGTAACTTCTAGCATTCAATTCGCCAACCTGATCGTTTAGTTTCGGCAGCTAAAGAACACCGTGAAATATATGAAGCTATTTTAGCTCGTGATAAAGAACTAGCAAAAGAAAAAATACAACTTCATATTAGAAAAACACAGATGTTAGTAAGAAACTACTATGAGAAAAAAAATAAACCAGAAGAAAAAGGCTAAAAAGCCTTTTTTTGTGATTAAAAATACTTATATGTTAATTCAAATTAAAAGATGAGAGTATTGTTTTTAGTTGAAGTTAGCAATGAGTGGATAAAATAATAATTAACTATTTTTTAGGAATAAGCCTATATTTATTCGATAATTTTTGTTTAAAACAAATATTTTGTGATATTTTTATGTGAAAATGTATACAAAGATACAGTATTTTATGTGGGCAATCTTGAAAGGACAAATTTGATTTGATATAATATATCCGTATTATTCAAGAAAATTGATGTAATATGGTAAGAAAGATATCTTAGAAAATTATGGGAAAGATAGCTTTAAAATAAGACAGGGAGGTTAAAAGGATGAAATGTTTTAAAAAAGTGCTTTCTGTTTTTGCTGTAGCAGCGATGACTGTTTCACTTGTAGGATGCAGTGGTGGCAATGATACAGAAAGCGACGAAAAAGTTTTTCGTTTTGGGCAATCTAATCCTAAAGTTGGATTAGATATGCAAACTAATACAAACTCAGGTGCTTCATCAGTCGCCGATAATGTATTAGAAGGATTATATCGCTGGAATGATGATAATGTAGAAGAATGCGTATTAGCAACAGATTTTCCAGAAGTATCAGAAGATGGGTTGACTTATTCTTTTGAATTAAAAGAGGGTGTAAAATTTAGCGATGGTAGTGATTTGACTACTGAAGATGTTAAATATACATTTGAAAGAATGTTCAAACCAGAAACTGGGGCAACAAGTACATATATGTATGATATGATCGTTGGTGCTAAAGATATGTTGGCTGGTAATGCTACTGAGTTAGCAGGTATTAAAGTTGAAGATGATTTACATTTTTCAATTACACTTGAATATAAGTTTGCACCATTCATTGCAAATTTAGGTATGGATTATGCTTCTATTTATCCTCATGAAGCTTGCGAAAAAGCAGGTAAAGATTGGGGTAAAGGAACTAACTTAATTGGTACTGGACCATATGTTATTACTGAAAATGATGAACAGACAAAAGTTGTTTTTGAACCAAATAAAAACTATCATGGGGGAACACCAAATTTAGATCGTTTAGAAGTTGTTTATATTGATGATAACAGTACAAAAATGATGGAATATGAACAAGGTAACATTGATATGTGTGACTTAAACGTTAATTTACTAGATCAATATAAAGATAGTAAGATCAAAGATGAAATTACACAGATCACACCACTTGGAACATATTTCTTATCATTAAAAGTAACTGATCCTGCTTTAGATGAACAAAAAGTTAGAGAAGCAATCTCACTTGCTATTAATCGTGATGAATTATGTAAAACAATTTTAAATGATGCAGCAGAACCTGCTACGTCATTCTTAAATCCAGGAGTTCCTGGTCATGATGATACATTAGAACCATATGAATATAATGTTGATAAAGCTAAAGAATTATTAGCTGAAGCTGGAGTTACTAATCCTGAATTTACTTGTAAAGTAAGATTAAATGATGAAAAAGTAGCTACAGCACTTCAAGCATATTTAAAAGAAGCTGGCATTACAATGAATGTAGAAGTTATTGATTCTGGTATTTGGACATCATCAAGAGCAGAGGGAAGTTTACAAGCAACATTGATTGGCTGGTTCCCATTATATGCAGATGCTGATAATCAAATGTATACATATTATTATTCAGAAAATGCAGTTGGTAAAGGTGTTTTCTATAATAATCCAGAATTTGATAAGTTGATGGAAGAAGCTAGACAAACAGTTGATAATGATGAAAAACGTGCTGAATTATATAAAGAAGCAGATTATATTTTATCACGTGAAGATTATGGTACAATTCCTCTATACTATGGAAAATTACAATTCGTTGCAAAACCATACGTTAAAAATGCAAAATTAGGTAACTTAATCTATCATTTATATGATATTGATTTAGATAAAAAATAAGATTGCAAATACAGAGTTGACAATATGGAATGCATTTCATGCATTCCATATTCTACATTTGTATAGTAAAGGAGGAAAAATATGGGAAATTATTTATTAAAACGAATATTGCAGGCAATTGGTGTCGTTTTTTGTATTTCGTTGATTACTTTTTTTGTATTGAATATAGTCCCTGGAAATCCGGTAGAAATAATGTTAGGAGAATTTGCAGATAAAGCAACTATTGCCCGTGTTACTCATGAAATGGGATTAGATCAGCCTATCTATATTCAATATATTAATTGGCTAAAAAATATGCTAACTGGAGATTTTGGAACATCATATTTTCAAAATAAACCAGTTATTGATATTTTAACTTCGTCATTTGCAGTTACTGCAAAATTAGCAGGTATTGCATATGTTTTAGCTGTTGTTTTAGGTGTTTTTGTAGGTGTCGTTGCAGCAGTTAATCGCGGTAGATGGCTAGATTCATTATTGATGACAATTTCAGTATTTGGAATTTCAGCACCCGCATTTTGGATTGCGATTATTTTACAAATCGTTATCTGTTTACAGCTGAATCTATTACCGCTTTCGGGGATAAATAGTTTTGCTTCATTTATTTTACCTGGTATTGCGTTAGGAACACGATATGCAGCTAGTATTGCTAGAATTACAAGAACTAGTATGCTGGAAGTTTTGTCACAGGATTATATTCGTACTGCTCAGGCTAAGGGATTGAAACAGCGCGCTGTTATTATTAAACATGCTTTAAGAAATGCGTTGATTCCAATTATTACAATTGCTGGTACTGATTTAGGTAATATTTTAACAGGATCAGTATTGGTTGAATCGGTATTCTCAATTCCTGGAATTGGTAAAATGTTAGTTGATAGTATTAATACTCGTGATTTGCCAATTGTTCAAGGTGGAGTCATGTATATTGCGGTTATATGTGTTGTTATGTATTTAGTTGTCGATATCTTATATACTGTGGTTGATCCTCGAATTCGTTTAGGAAAGGAGACATCATAATATGTTTAAAAAGAAAAATAAAACTTATCACAGTTATTGGTCAATCAGTTGGAATTTATTTAAGAAAAATAAAGTGGCTATGGTTTGTTTATTTATCGTTATTTTGCTTTGTTTAGTTGCTCTTTTTGCACCATGGATCGCTCCTTATGATCCAGATAAACAGGTATTAACAGATAAATTAATGGCACCATGTGCTCAACATTGGTTTGGTACTGATGATTTAGGTAGAGATATTTTTTCAAGAATTGTTTATGGTTGCAGAATTTCATTAAGTGTAGGAATCGTTTCACAAATTATTGCTACAGTTATTGGATATACAATGGGAGTATGTGCTGGATATTTTGGTGGTAAAGTTGACGCCGCTATTTCATTTGTTATTCAAGTATTCTCATCATTTCCGTTCTTGTTATTTGCAATGGCAATCATGTTCGTTTTAGGGCCAGGTTTAATCAATCTTTATTTAGCGTTAGGATTGTTAAGCTGGGCATCAACAGCACGATTGATTCGTGGTGATGTTATGCGTCTTAAAAAGATGGAATATATTGATGCTTGTAAAGTTAGTGGTGGAAGCAGTTTCAAAATTATCATGAAACATCTATTACCAAACTGTTTATCTACATTGATTGTCACAGTAACTTTAGGAATACCTAATGCAATAATGTCAGAGGCATCATTAAGCTTTTTAGGATTAGGAGTTAAACCTCCGATGTCAAGCTGGGGTTCAATGATCAGTTTTTCACAACCATATATTAGAAGTGCCACATATTTCAGTGTTATCCCTGGTTTAGCTATCATCATTACAGTTTTAGCATTTAATATGTTAGGTGATGGTTTAAGAGATGCATTGGATCCAAAATTAAGATCGTAGAGAGGTAAGAAAAATGAATGAAAATAAAGAATTATTAGAAGTCAAGAATCTTGGTATTACCTTCTTTACAGATCGTGGTGCATTACCTGCTGTTCAAGAAGTGAATTTCAAGGTTCATCAGGGTGAAACCTTGGGTGTTGTTGGTGAATCTGGGTGTGGAAAGAGTATGACTGCGTTATCATTGATGCAGCTTATTCCGTCTCCACCAGGTAAAATTACATCTGGTGAAATCATCTACAAGGGTGAAAATTTATTAGGAAAATCTAAAAGTCAAATTCAAGATATTCGCGGAAAAGAAATTTCTATGATTTTCCAAGAACCAATGACATCTTTAAATCCAGTTGTTACAGTTGGAAAGCAAATAATGGAGGCAATTTTAACTCATGAAAATATTTCTAAAGAAGATGCTAAAGCACGAGCTTTAGAGATGATCAAATTAGTTGGAATTCCGATGCCAGAAAAAGTTTTTGCGTCATGTCCTCATCAATTATCTGGGGGGATGCGTCAAAGAATCATGATTGCAATGGCACTTTCATGTAAGCCATCGTTACTAATTTGTGACGAGCCAACAACTGCTTTGGATGTAACGATTCAAGCGCAAATTTTAAAATTAATTAATAAGATGAAATATGAAATGAATTCGTCAGTATTACTTATTACCCATGATATGGGAGTTATTTCAGAAATGGCAGATAATGTTATTGTTATGTATGCTGGTAAGATCGTTGAATATACAAACGTAGAAGATTTATTTAAAAATCCACTACATCCATATACAGTCGGATTAATGAATTCTATTCCAGATATCGATGAAGATAGAGAAGCGGATCTAGAGGTTATTCCAGGATCTGTTCCAATGCTGTACGAATTACCAAAAGGATGTTTTTTTGCACCAAGATGCAAGTATGCTAAATCTATTTGTCATGAAAAATGTCCAGCGATGATTGATAATGGTAATAATCATCAAGTGCGCTGCTGGAAATATCATAGTGAATGGAAAAAGGAGGATGAATAGATGGAAAATAAAAATAGTGATGTTTTGTTAAAAGTTGAACATTTAAAGAAATATTATCCAATAAAAACATCTTCTTTAAGAAAAGCTACATCTTTTGTTAAAGCGGTTGATGATATTAGTTTTGAAGTTAAAGTTGGTGAAACTTTTGGAGTTGTTGGTGAATCAGGATGTGGGAAATCAACAATGGGTAAAAGTGTTATTCGTTTAATTGATCCAACAGCGGGAAAGATATATCTTGATGGACAAGATTTTACATCTTTACAAGGTAAAGAATTGACAAAGGCCCGTGAGAAGATTAAATTGATTTTTCAAGATCCGTATGCATCTTTAAATCCACGAATGACAGTTAAAGATATTATTGCAGAGCCTATCGATATTGCTAAAAAATACAAAACAAAAGAAGAGCGAGATGCACGTATTGTTGAAGTTATGAAACAAGTTGGATTAAACTTGGATTATATGTATCGGTATCCACATGAGTTTTCAGGAGGACAGCGCCAAAGAATTGGAATTGCAAGAGCTATTGCTTTACAACCAAAATTAATCATTTGTGATGAGCCGGTATCAGCATTGGATGTATCGATTCAGGCAAAAATTATTAATTTATTAAAAGATTTACAAAAGGAATTAGGAATAGCATATATTTTTATTTCACATGATTTAAGTGTAGTTAAACATATAGCTGATCGTGTGGTAGTTATGTATTTAGGAAATGTAATGGAAATGGCTGATAAAAAAGCCTTATACAGTAATCCGCTACATCCATATACAAAAGCATTATTTTCTGCTGTTCCAAGAATTTCTAAAGAGAGAATAGATGATAAAGAGGTATTAGGTGGGGATGTCCCTAGTCCAGCTAATCCGCCTAAAGGATGTTGTTTTTGCACAAGATGTCCAAAAGCAATGGAAATATGTCATTCAGTTAAACCAGAGCTAATAGAAGTTGAACCGGGACATCAATGTGCATGTTATCTGTTTAAATGATAGAAAGTAAAAGAGGTATAAAAATGGAAATTTCAGTTGATAGAGAACAAATTGTTAATTTATGTAAGGAATTTATTAATGTTCCTAGTCCAGTAAGTTATTATGAGGAAATTCATCCCTTTTTAGAAAAAAAGGCAAAGGAATATGGTTACGAAGTAACTTATGACCGTAAAAGAACTGGCTATATTACATTAGAAGGTGAAGATAACTCAAAGACAGTATGTATGGGTGCTCATCTTGATACGATTGGATTAATTGTTCGTCATATTAGAGATGATGGGCAATTAGAAGTTCGTCAATTAGGTGGAATTAACTATTCAAGTATTGAAGGAGAAGGCGTAACGATCATTACTCGTGATGGGCGTCATTATCGTGGTATGGTTATTTGTAAATCACATTCAGTTCATGTGTTTGATGATGCTAGAACATTAGATCGTAATGAAAATAACATGCGAGTTATTTTACATGAAGATGTTAAGAGTAAAGAAGATGTTATGGCATTAGGAATTGAGCATGGGGATGTCATCTCAATTGATCCTCATTTTGAATACACTGAATCAGGTTATGTTGTATCACGATATATTGATGATAAAGCTGCTGTGGCTGCTTTATTCGCAATGATTGATTATTTAAATAAAAATAATTTAAAGCCTAAATATCGAACATTACTTGCTTTTCCATTATATGAAGAAATTGGTCATGGGGGAGCCTATGTACCACCAGAAGTAAGTGAATATGTGGCTTTAGATATTGGATTAATTGGCCCTGATTATCATGGTAATGAGATGACAGTAAGTATTTGTGCTAAAGATAATTATTCACCATATGATCGAGGTTTAACAAATAGAATTATTTCTCAAGCTAAAAAAGCAAATATAAATTATTGTGTTGATATTTTTTATCGTTATGGAACAGATGCAAATGCTGCAATTAGAGCAGGAAATAATGTATATGCTGCTGCATTTGGAATGGCTTGTTTAAATACTCATGGTAAGGAACGCTGCCATGTTAGCGCAATTGAAGAAACAGCCAAATTAGCAATTGCATATGCATTAGATATTTAAAAAATAATTTTTGATAAATTTATATAGTATAAAGAGCATATTAAATTATTGTTTAATAATTGATATGCTTTTTAGTATTTATTAATTTAGTTTAGATCTTGTATTAACCAAAAGGTTTATACTCGTAAACCAAAAAACTCTTCCTCAATAAACTATCAGTTTGTATAATTTTAATATAGTGAATTGTAAATATAAAGAATATAAAATATTATTGTATAGGGGTAATTCTATTAATTAACTTTTATTTATAAACACTTTTTAGAAAGGGGGATAGCATGATAATTGATAAAATTCTAAATAATAATGTAATTATTGTAAAAGATAAAAATAATGTTGAAAAAATTATTATGGGTAGAGGAATAGCATTTCATAAAAAAATTGGCGATGAGATAGAAAAGAAAAAGATTGAAAAAGTATTCACCTTAACTAATAGTGTTGCATTGAATAAACTTCAAGAGTTGGTAGTAGATATACCTTTAGAATATTTAGAAATTACAGAAGAAATAGTTGTTTATAGTAAAGCATGTTTAGGAAAAAGAATAAATGAAATGATATATGTTTCATTAGTGGATCACATTTATACTTCGGTGGATAGATATCTTGAGGGGATTTATATAAAAAATGCTTTATTATGGGATATAAGAAGATTTTATCCAGGTGAGTTTGATATCGGAATGACAGCATTGGATATGATAGAAAAAAAGTTTAAAGTTCGATTACCGGATGATGAGGCAGGTTTTATAGCTTTACATATTGTAAACGCTGAAATAGATGAAGATAGTATGCAAAATATGTATGCAATCACGAAAGTTATGCAGGAAATATCTAATATTGTTAAATATAAGTTTCAAATAGAATTTGATGAAAACTCTGTATATTATTATAGATTTATTACTCACTTAAAGTTTTTCGCTCAACGTTTAATAAGTGGAAAAACTTTTAAAGATATGGATGATGGTTCACTATTAGATATGGTAAAAATTAAATATAAAAATGCATATCATTGTGTAAATGAAATATCTAATTTTATATATCGAAAATATAAATATGAATTATCAGATGAAGAGAAATTATATTTGACGATTCATATTGAAAGAGTTGTATACAAGACTAGAACTTAGTTTTTAATAAATATATTATTTAAGAAAATAAAAATGTCTTTTTAAAAAGTAAAATGATATTTTTATATAAAATTTAGTATAAAAGGAGGTAATAGGTGATACGTTTAAAAATATGGGTGGTTACATTTAGTTGGCTAAACCTGTAGTTCTATAACAAAAATAGTTAGAGGGGACTTATGAGTATTTGTGTTTAAAATAGAGATATAAAAAGATATAGTAATAAAACTGATAATGTCTTTAAGTAGAAATAGATAATAAATTAGAGTGGTTACATTTAGTTGGCCAAATCCTCAATTAATTATTAAAAATATAAAACGAAAATTAATGGAGGTACCTTTTATGGGGAAATATGAAAGTTTAGCAAGAGTTATTATTAAAAATGTGGGTGGACATGAAAATATTAGAAGTGTTACTCACTGTATTACAAGATTACGTTTTCAATTAAAAGATGAAGCAAAAGCAAATGATGATGTTTTAAAAAGTACAAAGGGTGTTGTAACAATTATGCATAGTGCCGGACAATATCAAGTTGTTATTGGGAATCATGTTCCACAGGTTTATGCTGATGTTTGTGAAGTCTTAGGAATCAGTAATGAAACACAAAGTGATTCCAAGGAGGCACCTAAGGGAGCGTTTAATAAACTAATTGATATTGTTAGTGGATGTTTTCAGCCAATTTTAGGGCCATTATGTGCATCGGGGATTATCAAAGGTCTAGTTGCGTTATTATCGTTTGTACTTGGTTCAGATTTTAACTCAACAGGAACTTACGCAATATTAAATGCGATTGGTGATGCGATATTCTATTTCTTACCGATTGCATTAGGGTATACAGCTGCTAAGAAATTCAATGTTAATTTGATTGTTGGAATGTTGATTGGGGCAACATTATGTTATCCGGCTATTCAAGCTGATACTTTAGCAGCAGCTGGGGAGGCATTAGGTTCACTGCCTCTAGTTGGTGATTATTTTACAACATTTTTAGGAATTCCTTTTGTAGCAGCAAATTATACAAGTACAGTTGTTCCTGTATTACTTATCGTTGCTTTTGCATCGTTAGTCCAAAAATATGCAAAGAAAATTATTCCTGAAATGTTACAAAATTTCTTTGTACCATTCTTTGTGTTAATTATTAGTTTACCAATTGGGTTATTAGTTATTGGACCAGTAATTTCATTATTTACAGATTTATTGACTCAAGGATTTGCAGCAATTTATGATTTATCACCTGTACTAACAGGAGCAGTTGTTGGTTTTGCTTGGCAAATTTTAGTAGTATTTGGATTACATTGGGCAATTATTCCATTATCAATCATGAATGTTACAAATTTAGGATATGATACAATTTTAGTTGGACAATTTGGGACAACTTTTGCATTAACAGCAGTACTTATTGCAATGTATTTAAAAATAAAAGATAAAGATAAAAAAGCATTAACTATTCCAGCGATTATTTCTGGAATCTGTGGTGTTACAGAACCAGGAATTTATGGGTTTGCACTACCTGAAAAGAAACCATTTATATTTGCTTGTATTGCAGCAGCTATTGCTGGAGGAGTATTTACTTTCCTTGGCGGACAACAATTTGTAATTGGTGGATTAGGGATTTTTGGAACAGTAAGTTTTATTTCACCAGCTGGTGATGCAACTTCTATGTATTATTCATTTGTTTCTATCGCTGTTTCAATGATTATTGGATTTTTATTAACTTATTTTTTCTGGAATGATAATTCAAGTGTTGAAGATATTAAAAAAAAAGAGAAGTAGGATCAAATAAAACAAAAGAAACTATTTTATCACCAATGACAGGAAAGGTTGTTTCTTTATCTGAGTTAAAAGATGATGCATTTGCATCAGGGGCATTAGGTGATGGAATTGGAATTATTCCAACTAATGGACGAGTAGTAGCTCCAGTAGACGGGACGATAACAACTTTGTTTCCTACATTACATGCTATTGGAATCACTAGTGAAAGTGGTGTTGAAATTTTAATTCATATTGGATTAGATACAGTTCAAATGGCAGGTAAGGGATTTAGCGCCCATATTAAACAAGGAGATAAAGTAAAAAGAGGACAATTACTTGTTGATGTTGATCTTAAAGAGGTTGAAAAAGCTGGTTTTTTAACACAAACACCAATTATCATTACTAATAGTAAAGATATGTTAGATTTAATAAAGACTGATAAAAGAGAAACAAAAGTTAATGATGAATTAATAACTGTATTATTTTAGTTTTTCTGTATTTAATAAAGGAGGAAATATGGCATTTAAAAATGATTTTTTGTGGGGAGGCGCTACTGCTGCAAACCAATTTGAAGGTGGCTGGCAAGAAGGTGGAAAAGGAATATCTTGCTCAGATATTTGTACAGGAGGAACACATACTACTCCTAAAAGAATTACACCAGTATTAGAAGAAGGGACTTTTTATCCAAGTCATGAAGCGATTGATTTTTATCATCGATATAAAGAAGATATTGCGTTATTTGCAGAAATGGGATTCAAAGTATTTCGTTTTTCTATAGCGTGGACAAGAATTTTTCCTACTGGTGAAGAAAAAACACCCAATAAAGCAGGTTTAGAATTTTATGATAATGTCATTAATGAGTGTTTAAAATACGGAATTGAACCTTTAGTTACAATTTCTCATTATGAAGTTCCTTTTGCATTAACGCAAAAATACAATGGGTGGGCTTCTAGAGAGATGATTGATATTTTTATAAAATATTGTGAAGTAATTTTTAATCATTATAATGGAAAAGTAAAGTATTGGCTTACTTTTAATGAAATCAATAGTGCTACAGGTCCTTTTGGCGGGTTTTTATCTCAAGGGATTTTAAATAATGGAACTAAAGATTTTATGCATCAAGTTGATATTCCTCAACTTCGATTTCAGGGATTACATCATCAATTTGTTGCAAGTGCAAAAGCAGTTAAATTAGCGCATAAAATCAATCCAGAAAATAAAGTAGGATGCATGCAGCTATTTGCAACTATGTATCCATTAACTTGTAATCCTAAAGATGTGCTAGCATGTCAAGAAATGAATCATATTAAAAATTGGTTTTGTGGAGATGTACAAGTGCGAGGTGAATATCCAGGATATATAAAGCGTTATTTGATCAAAATGATATTCATATTAAAATAGAAAAAGAAGATTTGAAAATTTTAAAAGAAGGCTGTGTTGATTTTTATACGTTTTCTTATTATATGTCAGGTTGCGGAACGGCAGATGACAATAAAGAAATGGCGGAAGGAAATTTGATCGGTGGAGTATCTAATCCATATCTAAAGGCAAGTGATTGGGGCTGGCAAATCGATCCTGAAGGATTACGTTTTACTTTAAATGAAATCTATGATCGTTACCATATTCCTTTAATGATAGTAGAAAATGGATTGGGTGCGTATGATAAGATTGAAGAAGATGGAAGTATTAATGACGATTATCGTATTGATTATTTACGTCAACATATCGAGCAGATGCATGAGGCGGTATTGGATGGTGTGGATTTGATAGGATATACACCATGGGGATGTATTGATTTAGTAAGTGCATCTACAGGAGAAATGGCTAAACGTTACGGATTTATTTTTGTAGAAAAATATGATGATGGTAGTGGCGATTTTTCAAGAAGAAAGAAGAAATCTTTTAATTGGTATAAAAAAGTAATTGCAAGTAATGGTGAAAATTTATAGTTAAATAATATACAAATAAAGAATAGTTATAACAGATTAGTATGAGGAATCAAATTTTTCCAGTATTGAAAATGTCTGATTAGGAAAGAGTTTGATTCCTTTTATTATTTGTTATAGCTTTTTTTTGGATTATTTTTATTAAATTAAATCATTTTTTACTATGTATTTTAGTTATAGTATAATGCGATATCAATATTGTATTTTTATTTTTTTGTGTGATAAAATATAAATATCAAGTTAATAAACAAAGGGGATAAACTTGGATCTTATTATATAATAGCTTTGTTCAAAATAATAAAAACTCTTAACAGTTATAAAGGGGTGTTCTATGTATTTAATAGATAAATTAAAGATGGTAAATAACACGGCACAGACAGATTCGATAGAATTTATTTTATCAAAATATTTTCTAAAAAATTTATTGAATCTGAAAAAAGTAAGTTTAAAAAGAATTTCTTTGGAAACTGGTTTATCTAAATCGACAGTGATTAGATTTTGTCAAAGAGCAGGATTTAGTGGTTTTACAGTATTTATTGATGAGTTATCGCTAGAAGCACTAGAACTAAATAATATTCTAAAATCTTATCAACATATGGATTTGATTATATATGAGAATATTAAAGTTGATTTTATTAAACAGTGTAAAAATCAATTACGAGAAGATGTATATCATAATTTTTTAGATTTAATAAAAAATAGTTCAAAAATATTATTTTATGGACATAATAAATATATCTCTTGTTTTCATTTATCGACTTCTTATTTATTAATGATGGGAAAAGATGTTATTGATAATATGTGTTGGGATATAAAAAAACAAAATCTTTTATTTTCTGATTTAAAAGAAAATGATCTTATTATTATTGTTGAACCATATATGAATTGGAGAAATTATAAAGAACTTTTAACGATAACCATGGACACTTTACAAAATTTAAATGATTCTAAAGCTAAAATTGCATTTATTGGTCAAGATACTAATGAAAATGTTGATATATCTATTTCGCTTCCATATACATACTATGAAACTTTATATAAAGATTTTATAATTTATTTAGATATGATGCTTGTTACTGATTTGAAATAAAAGGAGAGAATGGATGAATACAGTTATTTCAACTTTATTGCTTTTTACTTATAATACACTTAATCAAGATATTTATTATTCGATTGCAATTTACATATTAGATCATCTTGATGAAATAGAAACTATTTCTATTAATGAATTATCGCAAAATTGTCATACTTCAGTACCAACAATAAATAAATTTTGTCATTTAATGGGGATAGAGACATTTAAGAAAATGAAAAATATACTTTCAAGTACTAGAAAAGGAAGATTAGAGCAAATTGAGTTTAGATATATGCAGTTTGATGCCGATAATATTCTTAATCAAATTGAATTGTTATATCAAAAAAAGATTAATAAATCAGAACTGTTAGAACAAATAAAAAAAATAGTTGATTTAATTTATGAATCAAAGTCAGTATATTTTGTGGGAGCTACATATCCGTTATCATTATTATTAAATTTTGTAGAAGATATGCGTATTTTTAATAAAGCTATTTATCTTGAACAAATAAGCTATAAAGATCATAAAAAGGATCATGATGAAAATTCGTTACTTATTTTTATTACAGTAACAGGACGATTTTTAGCTATGAATAAACAAACTTTTTTGGACTTATATGAAGATGTCCCCTCAAAAAAAGCGATAATATCACAAAATGAAATATTTTCAACTTTTTTAAAGTTTAACGTCTTTATTAAATTGTATGGAGATGATGATAGTGAGATTGAAAATCTTATTATTATTGAAATATTTAATTTAATTAAATATGAATATTTTATGAAATACGTATATAATAAATAGAAATATTTATAAAAATCATAAAAAAGTATCTTTATATTAGATTAATGGATTAAGAAATGATTTTATCATTTCTTAAAACATTAATCTTTTTTTATTGATTGAGGATAAATAAATGTAAGCGATATAATTAAATTAAAGAAAGGAGAAAAATAAACATTAAAAATTTAATATTAAAGGAGAAAGGAAGAATGAAGAATTATAAATTTAAAAAAATAGTAGCAGTATTTCTGAGTATGTTAACAGTGTATTCAATAATTTCAGTACCAGCATCTGCATTATCAGATTCTACTTTAAAGACAATAAATGCGTATGAAGAGTCAGAAAGTATAGAAACACCAAAAAGTATCTCAATTACAAAAAACACAGATTTTCCTAATTCAGATGCTCAGTATCAAGTTAAATTCACATTTAACAGTGAAGAAGATATAAGTCGAGTACAATTGACAGGAGGTTTTGCATTTTATACAACAGAAGCTGCTAAAGAGTATTTGGATAATGGAAGTGTAGGGACAATCACACCAATAGCTCCAGAAAATTTTAAAAATGGTATGTTCACAACAGGTCATTTAATTGCTCCAGGTGGTTATGTAACACTTGATATGAATGAAGTTGAAAAAGGAGTGTGGACAATTGAGATCCCTTTACCGAATGGACAATACTATTACAGATTTAATATATTTTATACTGGATCTAGTAGAGCTCAGCAAATTGTAGATCCTGAAAATAAGCCGTTTGCTAATGGTAATAATGATAGTGGCTGGAGTCTTTTCTATGTTGGTGATGCTACTGATTGTTTAGACGGTCAGGAGTATATTTTTCCTAGAAATGATGATAATACAGGGACGGTTAATTATGTATCATATGAAGCAATAGATGCAACGATGCAGCCCATGGGTGTATATTTACCTAAAGGATATGATGAAAATAAAATATATAAAACTTTGTATTTATCACATGGAAGTGGTGGAAATGAAGTAGAGTGGTTAGAAATTGGATCTGCTAAAAATATTATGGACAACTTGATTGCTGAAGGTGAAGTTGAAGATACGATAATAATTACATTAGATCTTACATATTTTAATTTAGGAAATTCAGCTCCAGGAAGAGGATTTGAGAGAATAAAAGATAATATCATGAATTATGTTATTCCTTATGTTGAATCACATTATAGTGTATCTAAAAATGCTGGAGATCGTGCTTTTGCAGGATTATCAGGCGGATCACGACTTGCAACTTTCCTATATCAAGAAAATGCTGGCGACTTTGGATATTTTGGAATGTTTTCACACACAATAGCAAATGTTGATGTTCAAAATATAGAAAATAAAAACTATCCAACATTAATGTTAGGATATGGAAATCTTGATCCATTTGGTAAACAATATTACCCTAATTTTATTAGTAGATTAGAAGCAGCTGACGTTCAATACGATTTGTATCCAGTTAATGGTGGACATGATTGGGGTGCATGGCGTACTTTATTATCTATTTTTATAAAAGATTATTTATGGGAAGATACAAATAAACCTGCAAATCCTATAGTGGATAAATCATCATTATCAATCGCTATTGAAATGGCAGAAAAAGCTGATTTAGAAAATGTCGTACCAGTTGTAGTAACTGAATTCAATGAAGCTTTAGCAAACGCAAAAGAAGTATATGCAAAAACTAATGCCACTCAAAGTGAAGTAGATAATGTCTTTGCTCGACTAGCAAGTGCAATGCAAATGTTGGAGTTCTATCAAGGTGACAAAACAGCATTACAAAAACAAGTAGATCAAATCAATGGTTTAGATGAAAGTAAATACATTGAATCATCATGGTCTGATATGTTGCCAGTATTAGAAAAAGCAAATGATGTATTAGCAGATGTTAATGCAATGCAAGATGAAGTTAATGAAGTATTTACAGAGTTAGTAAAAGCGTTCTTAGACTTAAGATTAAAACCAAACAAAGATTTATTAAATGATCTAATTAATAAAGCAAATAGTTTAAATGTAGCAAACTATAGTCCAGAATCATGGGCAGCAGTAAGCTTAGCATTAGAAAATGCCAATGCGACAATGGCAAATACTAATGCAACAGAAGTAGAAGTAGAGGCAGCTGTAACAGCATTAAATAGTGCAATTGAAGAATTAGTAGAAGCTGAAGTATCAAGTGCATCAGTAAACGAAGGTGTAACAAACACAGCAGTAAAACCAGGAGATATAACAGCAAGTATCAAGACTGGAGATAGTGCAAGCTTAGGATATTCAGTAGCAGGATTAACACTTGCTTCAATATTGCTAATTGCAAATAAAAAAAGAAATAATTAAAAATAACTTTTATTTAATAATAGAAAATAAAATGAAAAAGGTAAAAAAAATGAAAAAATTAAAAATGATACTACTCTCTTTTGTAGTTATTTATGTATCGATTGGCAGTAATTTTATTAATTATGTACATGCAGCAGAGATGAAGGGGCTTTTTCAAACATTAAATATTGGAAATGTACCTGTTTATTCATATACCGCCTCTGTTGTGAATGAACCTGCACCAATGATGACACCTGTGTTTTTTGTTTATAGTGATGATATATGTGAAGATGAAAATGAAGCATATTTAAAACTTGAAAGTGCAGGACTTATTGATTTAGCTGAAAAAGAAAAAGCAGGTGTTTTATTAATGACACCTGCCAATGGAAAAAATTGGTCAGAAGAAGATGCAAATGTTTATTGGGATACATTAACTGTTTTAACAGATTCGAATAATTCATTAGGATATTTTACATATTGTAATTTGATTTATGCGCTTGGTGAAGGAAATGGAGCAACTTTTATTCATAATACCTTGTCACAAAATGCTAACCGAATTGCCGGTATATTGACTTTTGGAGGAAATATTAATAGTAATACAACAAGCGAGATACCTTTACCAGCATATTTAGTTGGAGCTAATAGTAATATCATAAATTTTTATAAAACAATTAATGGCACAAATGAGCAAACAGTACTTAATGGAAAACAATGTTTCTATAATTCTGTTTTAGATACTAAAAAAGTAGTTATTGATGATAGAAATGTGAATTCATTAAATAAAGATATTATTTTTGAAGCATGGCATAATATGTTACGAAAAATCACAAGAAATGCTATGCATGATGTAATTTGGATTGATGCTCAATCAAAAGAAGTTTTTACATTAATGGATAGAGTTGATTATGAAGAATCAGGATTAGATTTTAAATATGAACAACCTGATGGGTATATCGGTTATTATATGTGGCAACCTACAGAAGCATTAAATCAAACTGAAGAAAAATTTCCATTGGTATTTTGTATTCATGGTGGCAATGATCATCCTGTATTTGAGGCAGAATGTCAGGGATGGGTAGAATTAGCTAGCAAGGAACGAGTAATTGTTGTTTCACCTAATGGCAGTGATTATGAAAATGTTGAAAATTATAAAGCAATTATAGATTATGTTTGCGCAAATTATCCAGTCGATTTATCTCGTATTTATTCTACGGGGATATCTAATGGCGGTTGCTATACAAATTATTTAGCAACTGAATATCCAGAACTTTTTGCCGCTGTTGCCCCAATTGCAGCAACACCAGGTTATCAAAATGTAGATCTAACAGTTTTTGAAAATAAGCTGCCCTTCTTTATTGCTCATGGAACAAATGATGTATTAATTACTTATCCATTATGGGGGAGTGATCCTATAGGTGAGAATAATCATGATGGAAAATATATTTACAGTAATATTATTGAAGGTTATATTAATCCAATTTCAAAAATAAATCATATAGATTTTTCTGTGAATATGAATGATTTAGATTATATGACTTACCCATTTTTAGGATTTGATATAAGTAATTATATAACTGAAACATTTACAACTAAGCATGATATTGTAGGACATATTGCAACCTTTGAAGATGATGAAAGTATTCCAAATTTTAAATATATGATTGTAGAAGGATTAAATCATAATCACTATACTGGATATGCTTCAATAATATGGGATTTCTTTAATAATTTTAAACGAAATGTTGAAACTGGTGAAAGTATTTATCTTCCAGATCTAACCGTTGATGTTGATAAAACAGCATTAGAGATTGCTGTAGAAGTAGCAAATAATGTAAGTGATGAACAATTAGAAAAAGTTGTACCAGTAGTAGCAAATGAATTTAATGCAGCTTTAGTAGAAGCTCAAGAAGTTTTAGCTAATAACAGTGCTAGTCAAGCACAAGTTGATAATGCATTTGCTCGTTTAGCTAATGTAATGCAAATGTTAGATTTCATCAAAGGAGATAAAACAGCATTACAGGCATTTGTAAATAGTGTAAGTGATTTAGATGCAAACTTATATACAGATATTACATGGAATGAATTTGCAACAGCATTAGAAAATGCAAATGATGTATTGGCTGATGAAAATGCAATGCAGGATGAAGTAAATGAAGTATATGATGCAGTTGTAAGAGCATATTTAGACTTAAGATTAAAACCAAGCAAAGACTTATTAAACAGTTTAATAAATAGAGCTCAAAGTCTAAATGTAGCTAATTATAGCATGGCAGCATGGCAAGTAGTAGAAGATGCATTATTAAATGCCCAGGCAACAATAGCAAATGAAAATGCAACCGAAGAAGAAGTTGCAGCAGCCATAGAAGCAATGGAAAATGCGTTAGCAGGATTATTAGTAACAAATCCAGAAAATAGTGTAGAAGCAGGTGTAGCAAACACAGTAGTAAAAGCAGGAGATACAACAGCAAGTATCAAGACAGGAGATAGTGCAGGTTTAGGATATTCACTAGCAGGATTAGCAGTAGCTTCAATGGTATTAGTTGCAAATAAAAAAAGAAAATAAAAGTATTTAATATAATTGATTTTTAAATGAGGTGATAAATTTATGTATAATCCACATCTTGAAACATTTTTAATTGTGGCAGATTCAAGTAGTTTTTCAAAAGCATCGCAAAAGTTATTCATTTCACCTACAGCAGTAATAAAACAAATTAATCTGCTTGAAAATGAAATTGGTTTTCCACTATTTTATAGAGACAATAAAGGAATAACTTTAACAGATGCTGGAAAGTCATTTTATAATGATGTGACTTATCTAGTTCAATACGTAAAGGATTCTATTGCAAGAGCAAAGAGTGTCGAGAAAAAAAACAGTCATGCAATAAGATTGGGAACTTCGATAATGACACCATGTCAATTTCTTTTAAGAGTATGGAATTCTGTACAACAATATTGTCCAGAAATAAAGTTTGAACTTATTTCATTTGAAAATACTGCTGAAAATGCTAGAGAGATACTAAATAATCTTGGAAAGAATATTGATATAGTCGCCAATATCTATGACAATAATTTTTTAAAGGAAAATCATTGCAACGCTTTAGAACTAACTAAGGAATCAATTTGTGTTGCTGTACCAATGTATCATCCTTTGGCTCAAAAAGATATAATTGATATTAAAGATTTATATGGGGAAAATTTGATGTTAATTCGTCAGGGCTGGAATAGTTATATCGATTGTTTACGAGACGATCTTTTGAAATATCATTCAAGAATAAATATTATTGATTTTCAATTTTATGATATCGATATATTTAATTATTGTGAAAGCAGTGGTAATTTACTTATGGCGATAGGAAATTGGCGTAATATCCATCCTTTGTTAAAGGTTATCCCAGTAAATTGGGATTATACTATTCCTTTTGGAATTATGTATTCTCTTGAACCTTCAAAAGATGTAAAAAAATTTATTAAGAATATTAAAAAGGTCTATCAAAATTAGTTTTAAGTACGAAAAATATAGATTAAAAAAATCATAAACAATAAATTTATCAACAAGGTTAAAAATCATAACGGGTTTTATAGAAATTTAAATTATGTATTTATGGTTAATAAAGACAAATATATAGAAATAGAGGTAAGTGTGAAAAA
>BAHP02000098.1 GCA_000508865.1 Clostridiales bacterium VE202-01 | reverse complement strand
AGTTCTATAATTAAAATATGATCTGATATAATGTTTTAATATTATACAATAAAGATTTAAAATATTTCATAAAATATTTGCAATTGTATACAATTAGCGTATAATACTACTTGTATATCGGATGATAATGGCGAAAGAGATTCTAAATGAACACCGAAGAATTAAAGATTTCAGGTAAAAGGATCGCTATTGGACGAACTGCTGGAGAGATTCATTTATATGAACACCGAAGGAGCAAACCAGTTATGGTGAAACTCTCAGGTAAAAGGACAGCAGGATGAATAGTTTTTTCATTATTAATTCCGACTTAATTACTTAAGAAGGAGTTTTTTTATGGAGTTTATTACGGAGTTATTAAAAAAAGTTAATGAATTTGTGTGGGGAATGCCGCTTATTTGTTTATTGTTAGGAACGGGAATTTATTTTACATATAAATTAAAATTACTACAATTGACAAAATTAAAGCTGGCTTTTAGCTGTATTTTTAAAAAACAGGATAATGATGCTGGAGATGTTTCTAGTTTTCAAGCGCTATGTACAGCTTTATCTTCAACAATCGGAACGGGAAATATTGTAGGCGTTGCTACAGCGATTGCTGCTGGGGGACCTGGAGCCTTATTTTGGATGTGGGTTTCGGCCTTTTTTGGAATGGCAACTAAGTATGCTGAAGGTTTGTTAGCTATTCGTTATCGAGTTAAAGATGAAAATGATCAGATGGCTGGAGGACCAATGTATTATTTGGAGCGAGGACTGGGAAGTAAGTTTTTGGCTAAATTGTTTGCTTTTTTTGGTGTAGCAGTTGCATTACTTGGAATAGGTACATTTACACAAGTAAAATCTATTTCTGATGCCATGCAACTATCATTTAATATTCCGCCAGTTGTAACTGCTGTGTTACTTACAATTAGTGTTGGTTTTATCACGATTGGAGGAATTAAAAGAATTGCAAATGTCGCAGAAAAGGTAATCCCGTTAATGTGTGTATTGTATATTGGTGGTGTCGTAATTATATTGTTGACACATATAACTGTTATTCCCCAAGTGGTAGGCTTAGTTATTCAATCAGCTTTTAAGCCTCAAGCTGCTTTAGGTGGTGGAATTGGGATTACAATGACAATGGCGATGCAAAAAGGAATTAGTAGGGGAATTTTTTCTAACGAAAGTGGTTTAGGAAGTGCACCGATAGCTGCAGCAGCAGCTAAAACTGATTCTTGTGTAGAACAAGGATTAGTTTCAATGACAGGGACATTTATTGATACGATCGTTATTTGTACCATGACGGGATTAGCTATTTTATTAACTAATAGTCATACTAGTGGCTTAGAAGGCGCAGCAATGACAACACTAGCTTTTAATAAAGGATTATTTATTCCGACAGTTGGTAAGTATATCGTTAATATTGGTTTGATTTTCTTTGCCTTTACAACAATAATTGGCTGGAATTATTATGGGGAAAGATGTATGTATTATTTAAAGGGATTAAAAGCAATTCCTTATTATAAATTTATTTATATTATTTTTATTGCAATCGGTCCTTTTATGTCATTGGAATTTATTTTTGTTATTGCAGATATTGTTAATGGTTGTATGGCAATTCCTAATTTAATAGGATTGATCGGGCTTAGAAAAGAAGTTGTTTTGGAAACAAAAACATATTTTCAAAAACAGACTATTATCCAAGAAGAATTAAGATATGAAAAAACACCTGTTTAATTAGGTGTTTTTATTTTATGTTATTATAATTTATGATACTTCTTTAGGTAGATGTACTCTATTTTTATGGTGCTAAAATAATTGTTGAGTAAGCTGGAATTTTAAAGAAATTTATTATGACATTTAGAATGATTTTCATTAATATTTTTAAAGATTTTTATTAGTATATCAAGGTTGTTTTAGTGTTGTAAAATAAAAATTATGTTGTTCTTGCCAAGATTAAGTTGTTTTTGCCAAAAAATGGCTTTAGTATATAAAATATGTTAATATGTAATTAAGATATAACTATATTTAAAGGATATAATAAATTATAAAGATATAAGTTAAATAATAAAAAATGAATATATAATTAAAACATAGTTAAAAATTGTAAATTAGTTGAGTTGTAGTAATATTGTCTAATAGTAAAAGGAAATTATGTAAGATAGTTTAATTGTTGATAAAGAGCATAGAAACGAGTTTAAAAATTGGCTATGTGAATTTTTTAAATGATTTTTGATTTCAAAGATTTATAGTTTGGAGGATTTAATTTTTTAGTGAAATTCATGTGATAGATCTTAATCAGTTTTGTTGACAGAAATTGATTTTTTATCTTGCAGGTAAAAATATAGTCTAGTTATATAACTATTTATTAATTTTTTAATATTTAGAAATTAATGTATTTGGGAGTGTTTTGGTAACTATTGCAATTATCAGTTTTCGTATCAGCTTTGCACTTGTTTTAACATAACGTGGTGCAGAAATCTACAATTTAACTTTTATGCTTTTAGTATAAGATTTTTCAATAAGAATATAAAATACCAGCAAAAAGCAAAACTTTATCTGCGCCTTAGAGCTATACCAGGAGAGGGGGATTATTATGAAAAAGATAATAATTAGTTTGATTATTTTAGTTATTGGTATCGTTGTAATATTTAAATTTTGTCAAACTGGAAGTGATAAGCCGTTAATTAAAATTAATGCTCTTGAAATACAATTAGAAACATCAACATATCATGATATTACAGATCTTGGTTATATAGAAACTGATCGTAGAGACATAATATATTTATTTACTCGAATTATGGCACCTAAAATTTATGCTATAACTGATACGGAAGGAACTGTTGATTTTTTAGATAAAGAAAATGCGTTAATTAGTTATATTGGTTTGGATGTCGATGAAAATGTATCAACTCTTGAAATTGATGATATTGATTTTTTGAGTATAAGCAAAGAAGAATTGGCGAAAGATTATGATTTAGTGGAATTTAATGATTTGGTTAGGTTCGTTTATAAAGATCATTATTTTGTCTGTTTAAGTTATACAGATGAAAAATTAGATGGTTTTGCAGTAATGTATAATAAAGATGGAAAGTGGTCAGTTAGGGATGTTGATTTGTGTTTTAGAGATTATAAGGATCAATGGATTATAAAATAGTTTTATGAAAAAGTATTATTGGTTGAATAACGTTTTTGGAATGATCTGAAGACAAAAAGGAATTCAATTATAAAATTGGATTCCTTTTTAGTCATGAATATCAAATGACTATATCGTGATTTGATATTTGTATTTTGAGAAAGTTTATTTATAGGTACTTTTTGTGTAACAAAAACTAAAAAGTGAAAATTTTTATTAAAAATAATAAAAAATATATTGCATAATAATAAAATATCATATATACTCTCTGTTATAAAATAAAAGGGGGTTTTTATATGATAAATTCAGGAGATACTGGATTCATTATTATTTGTGCAGCACTGGTATTATTAATGACACCAGGTTTAGCATTTTTCTATGGGGGTATGGTTAGAAGAAAGAATGTTGTTAATACCATGATGACATCCATTTTTGTAATCGGAATAGCTATAGTTATGTGGGTGTTATTTGGATATTCTTTAGCTTTTGGTAACGATCATTTTGGTGTTATTGGCGATTTAAGTTTTTTAGGATTGAGTGGTGTTAGCTTAGAAGCAGGAGCTTATGCTGATTCTATCCCAGATTTAGGATTTGCAGCATTTCAAATGATGTTTGCAATAATTACACCAGCATTGATAACTGGTGCAGTAGCTGGCAGAATGAAATTTAAGGCATTATTTATTTTTATTATTGCATGGTCTACAATTGTTTATTATCCTATGGCGCACATGGTCTGGGGTATAGGTGGTTTCTTAGCAGAAATCGGTTCAGTAGATTTTGCAGGTGGCAATGTAGTACATATTAGTTCTGGAATCAGCGCTTTGATTTTATGTATAGTTTTAGGAAAACGTAAGGATTATGATCATGCGAAGTATCGTATTCATAATATTCCATTTGTAGTACTAGGTGCCAGTCTGTTATTATTTGGCTGGTTTGGATTTAATGCTGGAAGTGCTTTAAAAGCTAATGGTCTAGCAATGCATGCATTTATGACAACTGCTGTTTCAGCAGCTGCAGGAATGCTTTCATGGATGTTGATGGATGTAATCATGACAGATAAACCAACCTTAGTTGGAAGTGTTACAGGATTAGTAGTTGGTTTAGTTTCAATTACACCAGGTGCTGGATTTGTTCCAATTTGGGCATCATTGATTATTGGTTTAGTGGGAAGTCCAATTTGTTACTTCATGATTTCAAAAGTAAAACAACATTTTGGCTATGATGATGCTTTAGATGCATTTGGATGTCATGGTGTTGGTGGAATCTGGGGTGGAATAGCTACTGGATTATTTGCTCAAACTTCAATTAATGGTGTAGCAAAATGGAATGGGTTATTCTTCGGTGATACCCAATTATTTGTTGCCCAGATTATTAGTATTTTAGTTACAATTGTAGTTGCGATTATTGGAACATTAATTTGTATTGGAATTGTAAAATTATTCACAACATTAAGAGTTGATAAACGCGATGAACAAGTAGGTTTGGATATGGCTGAGCATAATGAAACTGCTTATCCATCATTTAATGGATTGGATTAAAGGAGATTACTTATGATTAAAATAGAAGCATTTGTACGTGAAGAAAAGTTTGAAGATGTAAAAGAAGCGTTAGCGAAAATTGAAGTTCATGGTATAACAGCATATCAGGTTATGGGATGTGGAATTCAAAAAGGATATCGTGAGGTAGTTCGAGGAAATCAAGTAGATATTAATATGTTGCCTAAGATCAAATTTGAAATTATTGTTAGTGATGAAAAATGGGAAGCAAAAACAATCGAAGCTATTAAAACAGCTGCCTTCACTGGAAATCCTGGCGATGGTAAAATTATAAGTTATAATTTAAAAAGTGCTTTGAGAATTAGGACTGGAGAAACAGATAAAGAAGCTATTAATTAAGTCAGATTTAATGTCTGACTTTTAATTTTAGATTTTCAGGACTTTTACATAATAATGAATAACTAATAAGAGATTAAAAAATAATTATATTTATTTAACATTTATCCTAAAGTAAGAAAGGATCTTATTTGGAATCTATCATTTTATTTTTTCAGATAATAGTTTATATCATTTAATTCTTGTATTTTTTGTTGTTTTTAATTAAAATGCTCAATCTCAAAGAAAGTTTTAGATTTTTGATATTAATAATATTTTATTATTATAAAAAATTATGCTATTCTTGCCAAGATTATGTCATTCTTGCCAGGAATATAGATTAATGAATAGAAATATTATAAATTAAGCCAATAATAGTATTATTTAAAAACAAAATAAGTTGTATACAAGATTCAATCTTGGGAAGAATTATAAATTTTGTTAAATATTTTTATTCAAGAAAATTATAAATAGTATAAGTAATACTATTACTTTATGAAAGTGGCAAAAAAGAATTAAAAAATTATTATGATAAAAAAGGAGGAAAAATGATGAAAAAATTTATATTAAAATATTTAGTGATAACTGCAATATTTACATGTATGTTTGTGTGTATTTCGGGTGTTTTGGCAGATGAAATTATAACTTTCTCTTCATCAAGTGGAGTAAAAACGTTAAAATGCGGGGAAAGCAGCAGTTGGAGAAGTACAGTAGGGAGTACAGATTGTGTAACAATATTAACTAAAATAACGCGAGTATCATGTTCTTCAACCCTAGCTGATGCAACTGCTCGTGTAATTGTTGGTGATAATACAACATATGCTAGCACAACTAGTACAAAAAGAACAGTTGAAGCAGTTGTGAATTTTGCCTTAGGTTCAAGTAGTAGTGCCCATAAACATAATTATACAGCTTATTACGGATAGAAATTTATCTCTATTTTTTAGAAAGGGGCCTATTAATGAAAAAATTAATGTATATATTAGTAGTTCTGCTTGCAACACTAAGTTTTTCAATAAAATTTATAAATAAAAATCAAAATGATATCAATACACTAAACGAAGTTAGCTATGGCTTGGTAAATAAAATAAGTGATAAAGAAAATTATCGAATTATTATCGAAAATGAGTCATTGGAAAATAATAAAAGATTTCTAGATGAATTATTGAAATTGTGTAAAAGTAATAAATATATTTTAGCCACAAGTCAATTACTAAATACGGATTCATCAACAATAAAAAAGATCAATTATATTTATGATCGTGATAACATAATTTTAAAATATTTAAATGAAAATTATGGTTATAAAGTAGAGGCAGTATCGTTAGAAAATGGGTATATAACTACTGATATAAATGATACAAAGGCAAGTGGATACTTAAAGGCAACAAGTTCGATATATTTAGATGGAGATGTATACGAATATACAAATTTTAATAATTTTATTAGTGAACTACGTAATGTGAATAATTATATAATTTATAATATATATAATGAAGATATAAAAGAAGTAGAAAAAAATATTGCTGATATTGCTGATGGTCTAATAAATTATACTCCACTTGATAGTGAAGAGGAGTATGAAGAACAAATTGAGTATATCCAGGATATTTACATAATACTGATAATCAGTGTTATCGCTTTACTAATATGTATCATTAATGAATTTCTTAAATTGAAAAAAGAAGTAGGTGTAGTAAAATTATTAGGTTATTCAAAAAAAGATATTTTTTATAATTTCTTTTTCCAATTTGTTTTAAGGATAATTTCTATTTTTGTTATTGTTAATGTTGTTTTATGGATAATTTTTGTAGGTAGTTTTAGTAAAAGTGGAATAATTTTTATTAAAGATATACTAAGTAATTCTCTATTATTTGTATTGGTTTTCATAATAACAGTGATTGGTTGTTATTTGATGTTAGTAAGAAATATAAATATTAAGAAATCTGTCAATTATGATATATTATTGAAAATAAGTTTTTTATTTAAAAATATAATTACAATACTTCTTTGTATTATAGTATTTTACTCATTTGTTGATATATGGGCAATTGGGAATGAGACAAGTTTATTGTTGGCAAAAAAGGAAATATACGATAAATATTATAGAGTTGAAAATATGGCAGATGATCCTAATGCTATGAAGACCCTTTTAAAAGAAAAAGATACTTTAGCGTGTTTCTTTTATAGTGAAGGTGGGGCAGAAACAGAATTGCCATATATAATTGTAAACAGAAATTATTTGGATTTATATTTAGATGAATATAAGGATGTTAAAAGTCCGGCTCTATTGGTTCCAGAGGCATATAAAGGTGAGATGCTAGATCAGTATAAAGATGGCACAGATTGTGAAGTTTTTTATTTAAAAAAACATCATATTTATCAAAATTTAATAAGTAATAATCATGATAATATAAAAGATCCAATCATTCTTTTAAGTGATGGTACTGATGGAGATATTAAATATAATTATAGTAATCTTTTATTAAGCAATAATAAAGAAATGTCTTATTATCGCGATTTAGTTTCTGAGTATATTGATGCTGATCAGATAAGATTAGTAAATGCTAGTGATTTAATAAATGACACGTTATCTTACTATACTATCCCTACAGTAGTTAAATTATTTTTATATATGTCAATATATTTAATTGTTTATTCTATAATAATTTATATATATATGAAATTATATTTTAGTCAAAAAGCAAAAGAATTATCTTTGAAAAAACTATTAGGATATGATTTTCTTAGAAGGTATAAAGAGATTTATGGAATTAATTTAATAGCTTATTTATTGCCATTTTCAATAAATGTGTTTTTATTAAAAAATAATATCTTGATAACATTAATAGTATTAATGTTTATGGTTTTCTTTGAAATAATTATTGAAAGTATAATGATTATGAATTTTGATAAGAAAACAACTGTTAATTTATTAAAAGGAAGTGATGAATAGTGATAGCTGTAAAAATTGATAATATTTCAAAAAGTTATGATAATCATAATATTTTTGATAATTTTAGTTTAGAAATTAATAAGGGTGAGTTTGTTATTATCTCTGGGAAAAGCGGTTCTGGAAAATCTACTTTATGTAATATAATTGGATTATTAGATAAGCCTGATAAAGGTAAAATATTTATCGAAGACGAAGAAATCAATTATAAAAGTAAGCAGATATCAAATTTGTTAAGTAAAAAAATATCGTATTTATTTCAAAACTTTGCTTTAATCGACAATGCAACAATTGGTTATAATTTAGAATTAATTTATCCATCTAAAAGACATAGAAAAAGCAAAAAAAAATTAATTGAAGAAAAACTAAAAAAAGTAGGCTTAGAAGATAGTTATGATAAACTGGTTTATGAATGTTCTGGAGGCAGCAGCAAAGAGTTGCGATTGCCAGATTATTATTGAAACAAGGTGATATAATTATATGTGATGAGCCTACTGGAAGTTTGGATGATGAAAATAAGATATTAATTATGGAATTAATATCTAAGATGCATGCAGAAGGAAAAACTATTATTATGGTAACTCACGATAAAACTCTTTTTAGTTATGCTGATCGAATTATAACGATTTAATAAATTAACAAAGATAATTATTTATAAGAAAAATACAAAAAAGGACATAGTGAAATAACTTTTAAGGTTATGATTACTTTAACTAAGTAGAAAACTGAAGTGCTGTAATAATTTATAGCGCTTCAGTTTTGTATTTATAACATAAGAATTTTCTCAAAATTATTTTTATTCATTATCAACATTATTACTTAAATTTTTTGAATTGATATTAAATGGACTATTAATAAAAATTGTATATGCTTTCTTGCATTCAGATAAATAAGTTCTACTTACTGATAAATACTCTTGATCAATTTTAATTGTATTATACTTGAATTCTTCAACATATTGCCAGTTGATAATTGTTGATTGATGAATACGAGAGAAATTTTTACTAACTATTTTTAAAAGAATATTATTTATAGTATCACGAACTTTATATATTTCATCTGTTGTAAAAATTAAACAGTAATGTTTATCGCTTTTGATATATTTTATCTTATTCAGCGCTATATTAGTTAAACCATACAAAGTGTTAATAGATAGATGAGTGTTATCAATTCCTATTTTATTAATTAATAATTTGATGACTTTTGAAATAAATATTTTCAAATTATCTTTCTTAATAAAGTAAAAAGGATGAACATCAAAAATATCAAAAAATCTATCAATATGATTACTAATAAAAATAATTTTTGTTTTTTTATGATAAATGAGATATTCTTTGGCTAGTTCAATACCATCTTTTATCATCTCAATTTCTAGAAGCAAAACATCATAATATTTATTTAAATCTAATATATTAGGGTCATTGATTTTATCAATGACATAATTATTAGTATATTTCTGTATCTCATTTTCAATCAAAGAACTAGAAATTTCTAATTCTTGTTCATTATTATCAACTAATGCAATTATCATAATTATCCCCATCCCCACTAGTAGTATATTAATCAATATACTCTTATTTATAAAATTATTATAGGAAAGTAATTTTTATCTGTCAATAACATTATATTAATTATAATATTACTGATTTTTAAAAAGTAATAATTTAATGTTATTTTAATTTTGCATATAAAATGTGTTATTCTTGCTAAGCGTATGGATTTAATGTGTAAAATATACTAATATTTTATTAAGATATAACTATATTTAAAAATATTAAGGAGTATAAGAGATAATATTATATCGAAAGAGTAAATAAAAAAGAGTTTTATTGATATCTGTTTTAGGATTAATTATATTGGCAAAATTCTATTTATATTGCTGATGTAAGGATAGAATGTAATTTATCAAGAAATGTTGCTGAAATGACAATATCTAAACCTGATGGACAACGAACATTGCACATTGTAGGTAAGTGTACTGGCAGTTCAGATATATAATTAGATTGAGGAATACTACTTCGATAAATGGGCCAGTTTTAGCCAGTGATGGTATTGATGCTGAAAAGAAAAAATACCGATGTATATTATGATTAGCAATAAAAATTAAATTATAAAAATACTTTTCTTTAATCAGGAAAGCATTTTTAAGATAGGGTGTTCAGATGGTGAGTAGTAAAGAGTGGCGATTGTTATTAAAGCAATGTGATTTAGTTTTAGCGGGGATTGCTTGATGAAAGGAATAGAGAAATGGTAATCAAGTTATTAAAAAGAAGGCAAAGTAGTAGTAAAACTATTGTCGTTATTAGTCATGATTCAATTTTTAAAGGGACTGCTGATCAGATTGTATATTCAGATTAAGTAAAACACGATTAGTTTTAATAATAATGGTCTTAGTGATAATAGGCGGTTTAACTTATTATCGTAATTTATCAATATGTACGGATAATGAGTTGATCGTGCAAATAAATAACAATAGTATAATATCAAAAAATGAAGATGCTGATGTATTATTAGAGGATTTTAATGATTGGTTAAAAGAAATAGGTATCAGTAATAGAGAGTTAACTAGATTTATGGAAAATTATATAAATTAAAAACATGTAATAGAGTTGATATAAATTTATCGACTCTATTTTTAGTTAATATAAAAATTATTTATCTGTCTTAATTAGACAAAATATTTACATGAAATATGGTTTATTTAATAGGTAGTCTTTGATTAATTGCATAAAATAATATTTCATGAATATAAATTAGGTAGATAGTCAATTTTGGAGGTTAAAAATGTTAATTAAACCATTGATCTTAGGGGTATCTATTACTCTAGGTCTTTTAGCAATAGCAGTAACTTTAAGATTTATTGTATATCCTCTTTGGCAGATTTGGTGTCAAAGAAATGAGGAAGTGAAAAAAGAAAATATCTTATTATTGGAAAATAATCTAGATAAAACGATTGAAATTAAAATTAATGGTAGAAAATTAATCAACTAATTATGACTACATAGTATAAGACTTTTAGATAAGGTTTTTGCTAAGTTATTAGATAAT
>BAHP02000099.1 GCA_000508865.1 Clostridiales bacterium VE202-01 | reverse complement strand
GGAGTAAATATGGAAAATAAAATTTCATCATTAAAAGTTTTAGTTCAATGTCAAGAAGCTGATTATAAAGGTAATTATCGAATTTCTTCTCTAATGTCTAAATTATCAGATTTGGCCACTATAAATGCATTTAAAATAGGAATTTGGAATGATGAATTGGCTGAAAATTATGGTTTTGTTTTAGCTAAAGAAACAATAATTTTAAAAAGACCAATTAAAATAAATGAATTAATTAATTTATATACAAGGGCTTCAGGATATAAAAAAATCCAGTTTATGCGTAATTATTGGGTAGAAGATGAAAGTGGTGAAGAAATTGCAGCTGTGTATTCATTATGGACTTTGATTGATTTGAAAAAAAGAAGAATTACCAGGCCTGAAAAAGCTGGGATTATTATACCGCAGATTGTGCCATACAAATATAGTATAGACACTTTTCATAAAATTAAAGAAGAATTGGAATTATCATTTATAATGAAGCGGACTGTTTTATATAGTGATGTTGATGTAAACCAGCATTTAAATAACAGCAGATATATTGAATGGGCATTTGATGTTTTACCGTTTGAACTTTTTGAGAATAATTATTTTAAAAAAATAAGTGTTATTTTTAAAAAGGAAATGATGCCTGGAACTACAGCTAAGATATATCGTTATATTGATGATAGTTATATAAAAGTAGTTTTTAAAGCAGAAGATGATATAGAAACATATTTTGAATTAGGAGCAGAAATAAGTTGTTATCTATAAAATTGATTTTCATTATTTGAAAATCAATTTTCATCATTTGAAAACAATTTATAAAATAATGTGCTATTATAATCGTGTCCCAAATATCTATAATAGTATTCGTTTTCCCGTATAGAATACAGATATTGAAAGTCTCTTGTCCCAAAGAGACTTTTCCCGTTTTATAGAGCTTTTGGTAAAATTTTTAAAAAATTAAATTTTAATAAGAAAAATCCCTGAAAATTCATCAGGGATTTTATTGATTTATAAGTTATCCAGTATATTTGCAATTTGGAGCTGGATTAGTTGTAGATGGTATAAAAGGATCTAAGACATTAAATGCTTGTCCTATAGTTAAAAAAAGGAGGTGAAGGCAACATAACACGATTAATTCAAGAGAGATTAAACGGTGTAGGGTTTAGCTTAACAGTAGACGGAATTTTTGGTACAAATATGTATAATGCAATAAAAGTATTCTAAAAGAACCTAAGATGTAATGAAATCAGTTTATGTCATAAAAGGAGCGCAGGATGCTAATGGAAAGCCTTTAGACCCTCGACAGGAGTATCTATTAAAAGAAAAACTAAAAACCCATAGTGTACTAAGTGTGGGTTATGTAACATTTGTAGTAAACAATAAATATATAAAGTTTAAGCCTAGATCATAACGACCTAGGCTTTTTTATTATATTAATTTACCTTCCCCACACGGTTCTAGAATTATTGTATGGAGAATAACTTTCATTATGTTTCATTATAGGACCCTGTCCCCATTTTGATTGTACTGTACATTTTTTACCGTTAGCAGCACTTGAATTAACCGAGATTACATTTGCCGAATGTTGTTTTCCGCTCCAATACATTTTTGCTCCACTTTTCACATTTGAATAATTAAGCTTCCAATAACTACCATCAGACATATATTTACTTGGATCATCCATCCAGTATCTATTACTTGTTGATGAAAGATACCATGCATAAGAATGACAGTTATATTTTTTACTTGCTGATGCTACTATTGTTGCTTGAGGGTATTCTTTTCTATAAGTTGCGTTTATTTGTTCTTTTTGTTGAGTAGTAAATTCCGCATCAGAAATAGTAATAACAACAACAGAAGAACCCCTGGGAGTTAAAACAGTCGCAAATCCGTTTCTATTATTTTTTCCAGAAACGGTAGCTCTTACTGTAAAAAAGGTGTTAACTGAGGTACCATACATTTCTTGGTTTTCTGATTTTTCTTTCATTTTATTTTCTGCTATTACAATTAATGCTTCGGCTTCGTCTTCCTTTAATAAGTTAAATACTTGTGGAACTGCTAAAACTGTTTCTTTTACAGTGAAATCTAACATAGTATTTTGGGAGTTAGAACGTTGTTCTTTATATTCTTCTTTATTTAAAACTGGTGTGTCTAAATATATTTTTGCTAAATTAACAGCAAAATCTTCTCTTTCTAATAATGCTTTTGCTGCATCAAAAGCAGATACAAAAGAATCAAAGCCTTGTGTATAGTCATTATAAGAAAGAACCTCAGTATCTAATAATGGATGATTGATAACTGAAAGTGTTAAAGCTTCCGTTGACATAGAGTCAACTATTTCAGATGGTATTTGACAAGCATCCATCATTTCATCTTTGGATTTAAAACTTTCCCACTCTTTTGTTCCTGGTAATATTGGGTATACATATGGTTCGTTTATAGTTGAAAATTTAGTTTTCTTTTTTGAGTTTACTCTATCGTTTATCAATTTAATAGCTTCTTCTAAAGTCATAACATTAGAATTGTCAGCATAAACTTGTTTTTCAGAAACTATGAAAAAGACTGTAAATAAAATCGATATACAGAGTAAATATGATATAATTTTTTTATTCATTTTTTCTCCATTCCGTGGCTCCCGCTTGCCACTTTTTATTATTTTATTATTTTGTAAAATAAATTATAATGATAAGAAAGGTACCTTCTATTATTAGAATACTAATATGAAGTACAAAAGTCAAGCAATACTGTATTTTATTTTAATAATCCCTAATATTCCGCAGTATTTGCCTCTGCTTCTTGTTTCTTTTTATCCTTTAGATTCATAAAATCATCTCATGATTATTTTGGTAGTGTAAAAAATCAGTATAACTGATACAAATTTACTACTTTTATTAGTTTCTATTCCAAACGATAAAATGATTATCGATTATATCTCTTTTATCATCTTTTTTCGTTTTATACTAAAAAAGACAAAACTTCCATGTTATACTTGTTTCACCATAAAACCAATAAAAAAGGAGTTTCATCACGGATAGTATAACAACGATTTTAAATAATATAAATATTTTTTCTAAATCTCTTTTTAAATTCTCTCAATTCTTTCAACCTTTACTTATTCCTAAGCATTTTCCCTCTGATATTGCTTATCTTTTAAACTCTGATGATTTTTTATTTCATCTTGATCAAGCTTCTTTCATCATATCTCTAAAATTCTTTATAAAGAAATTCCCTGTTAAAAAAACTAAAGATATTGATAAAACTATATCCTATTATATATATGTATAAATGTGACATATTTTTGGCATAAAAATTACGGTTTGTAAAGATTATTTTAAATTGCAGCATAACAAAAACGAAAGTTTTAAAGCAATTAAAAAGTAAACACATCACATAAAATTACTTCCTGTATAGAATTCAGATATTGAAAGTCTCTTGTCCCAAAGAGACTTTTCCCGTTTTATAGAGCTTTTGGCAAAGTTTTTTTAAAAAATTAAATTTTAATAAGAAAAATCCCTGAAAATTCATCAGGGATTTTATTGATTTATAAGTTATCCAGTATATTAAGAATTGCTTTCCTTTTGCTTGCAAACATGTGACCGTAAACTCGTTCTACCATTCTTTTAAAATGTCCTAACCTTTTTGCAATTGTAAAACTATCAATCCCATTATTTATGAGTAAACTAACATGGCTGTGTCTAAATCCATGTAAAGTTAATCTTGTTTTATATTTGGAATTACATATTTTTTTCATCTGATATAGCGTATTTGCTTATAAATAATAAAATTCATCCCATTATATAGGATGAATGATTATTAACATATGATTTTTTTATTTTTAAACAGTATCTTTTTTTAGCTTTGCAAATCCTACAAATGATAAGATCATTTGTACAATAACAAACATAAAATATGGAATAAATAAGACCATTGCGACTGCATATAAAATTGCACCAACAAGAGCAAATCCACGTTTCTTCATAAATAGACCTAATCCATTAAATATTGTTGCTAAAACTGTACAGATCATGTGAGGTGTAACTAATGCAGTAGCAATAGCTGCACCAGCTTGTTCAGTACCTTCTGAGCCACCAATTGCACCACCAAAATATGCTATTACATATATTGAATAGATTACCCCTAGTACAAATGAAACCAAAAGGCATTTGTTTAAATTCTTCATAAAATTATTTCTCCCTTCTTTTTTATATAAACACTATGAAGTGTGTTTACCATAATATATCTCTATCAGAATTGATAATAAAGATATCTTTCTTTTTCAGAATAGCATCTATAGTATTTTATGTCAATGTTATTTTATAATGTTTTGTAAAAGAATCTAAACAGTACAAAGGCAATAAAAGTAATATCATATTTTAATTAAGTGTAATGAAGTAGTAAAAATTTTTAAACAAAACATTAGATTTTAATAAAAAATCTCTAGGGAATACAAATATAGAGTATCTAAATCATTAAATATAAATTGTTTTAGGATGATAAAATACAGAAAATTAAAATATAATGATAATTATTTATTATCATATTAGTAACTAAATCAAATAGAATTATGTATAATATGAATAATGAAAGAGGGTGGCATGATGATTTTAGATTATCCAAAAGTATATATAGAAGATAAATTGGTAGGGCATGGTGGCAATCAAGACTGGTTTTTAGATTCCTGGGCAAGAAAGGCTGGATGTGCCAGTGTCAGTGCTACAGATATTTTTCTTTATTATACGAAATTATACGAAGAAAGATCATACATTTAATAAAGATATGTATCTTGATCATATGAATGAGATGTTTAAATTAATGGAGCCCCAAAAAAGAGGTTTTCCGTATGTATATTTATATGCGCGTAGATTAAGTAAATTATTAGATAATTGTAAATATTATATATTGAGAAAACCAAATGTTGAAATAGCAATGAAGGTAGTAAAGGAAAGTATAGATAGTGCAAATCCGTTAGGATTATTGATTTTAACGCATCGAAGACGTCAGATTCGTGATGATTTGTGGCATTGGGTAACGATTGTCGGTTACGAGGAAACTGGAGAAGGACTTGATATTGTCTTTCTTGATTGTGGGGAAATAAAAAGAATTCCAGCTAGAATAGTGTTTGAAAAAAATTGTTTTAATGTTGTTAAAATGGTGAGATTTTGGTATGCGCAATAATTTTATAGAAAAATATTGTTTTAAAAAAAGATGATATAAATTATTGATCAATAATTTACATCATCTTTATTAATTATAAATAAAATTTTTATGTACTATAGATTGTAATTTTAATATCAATTGTAATATCAAGTTTATTTAGGGTGTCTAAAATATTACGGCGCTCTTTTTTGATATGATAATAGTGTGGGGTCATTTTAAGGAGATTTAAAGCATCTTCACGATTATCGATTTTTACTTGATGAATTAAATCATAGCTTTCAACTTTTTTAAAATCTAAACGAATATATTTATCACTTTTGACTTTTATTTCATCATATATTAAATGTTTGATTTCAATTAAATGATTAGGATTTGCGGTAACATGAATTATATATCTACCAGGTTTTAAAGCTCTTTTTAACTCATTTTGATTAACGACTGTAAATAATGCAGTAATAAAATCTAAAGAATGATCAACGATCGGTAAATTTTTACTATTGCCTACTAACCAGTATATATCTTTAGTATATTTAGTTGCCATATTAATAGCTTCTTTAGAAATATCTAGACCATAGATATTATCATCATTAAAAATTTTCTTTAAACCGGCAGTATAATATCCTTCACCACAACCTAAATCTAAAATATTTAATTTACTATCATTACGATATTTTTTTATACAATCAATAACATTATTTAAAATAATATCATAATATCCTTTAGTTAGATATGCTTTTCTAGCTATAAGACTCTCTTTACTATCACCAGGGTTGTTCGTAGCTTTATCGGGATTTAATAACAAATTCAAATATTTACTTTTAGCGATATCGTAACAATGACCAGAATCACATTTATAAGAGTTTCCAATTTGAACAATTGGTTTATGACATTTTGGACATGCTAATTTATGCATAATTTCACCTCGATGTCATTATACCATAAATATAAACTATGGTATAATAATATCTTGAAGGAGAGAGATATTAATGAGTTGGTTTGTATTAATGGAAATGACTTTAGTAGGTGTTATGACAATTTATTTAGCTTATCATGTACGGAATATTTTTACTAGAGTTAAATATCGAAATGTTATTACAGCTGCTATTATCATAGGTTTTATTGTTTTGAGTTTATATGATTTAATATATTTTGGTTTTTTGGTCAATGCTTGTATTTGTTTAGTTATTTTTGATATTATTAGGTTTATTTTATATATAACTAAATTTAATCAATATATTAAATTTAGTTATCGTTATGGAATTATTATTGTTTTAGTAACAAGCTTGATCTTAAGTTTTTATGGTATGTATAATGCTAAAAATACGATCATTACAACATATGATATCGAGATAAATAAAAACTTTAATGATAAAACTTTAATGATTGTTTCCGATATTCATTTAGGTACTATTGTTTCTAAAACTGATTTAACTAAAATTTCTAATCATGCAAATGCAATTGATCCTGAAGGTATTATTTTGTTAGGAGATATCTTTGATGAAAATACAACTTCAGATGAAGTAACATATGCAATGAAAATATTTAAATCGCTGGCAGCAAAATATCCAGTTTATTTTATTGAGGGTAATCATGAAATTGGTTTTAAGGGCAGAACACCTTTAAAAGAGTTTGATATAGTAAATAGATTGCAAGAAAGCGGAGTTATTGTTTTATTAGATGAAGCAGTAAGTTTAGATGATATTTATTTGATTGGTAGAAAAGATTATGCAGTAAAAAATAGAAAAGAGTTAGAAGAAATAACTAATAATTTAGATGATAACAAACCATTGATATTATTAGATCATCAACCAAGAGATTATAAGCATAATGCAGAATTAGGAATTGATTTACAATTATCTGGTCATACACATGCAGGTCAGATTTTTCCTTTAAATTATTTTTATGAACTAATTAAAGTAAATGAGATGAATTATGGAATAAAAAAGATGGTAATTTTTGTGCTGTCGTAACATCTGGTATGGGTGGCTGGGGATATAATATGCGAACTGCTAACCATAGTGAGATAGTTGTTGTTAATTTAAAAAGCAGGAGATAATTATAATGGAAGTAAAGATAGATGTAGCAAAATGTGAAGATGCCAAAAGACTGTTAGAAATATATGCACCATATGTATTAAATACCGCAATAACTTTTGAATATGATGTACCTAGTATTGCGGAATTTAAACAGCGGGTAAACAATACTTTAAATAAATATCCATATTTAGTTGCTAAAGTAAATGATAAGATCGTAGGATATGCTTATACATCAGAATTAAAAAAACGAGTAGCATATGATTGGGCGGTAGAAACTTCGATTTATATAGATAATAATTATCGGAATTTAGGGATAGGTAGAATTCTATATCATGAACTAGAAAAAATATCTAAAAGACAAAATATTTTGAATATGAATGCTTGTATTGCGATTCCTGATGAAGGTAGTGTAGCATTTCATCAGCGGTTAGGATATTGTCAAATAGCCCATTTTCATCAGTGTGGGTATAAATTGGATAAATGGTACGATATGATTTGGATGGAAAAAATGCTGGGCGAGCATAAAGCAAAGCCTTTAAAATTTATTCCTTTTTCAAAACTGGAATATTATTTTGATTAGCTGTATAATGTTTTAGGAGGCGTATAAAATGGGTTTGTTTAATAGAAAGAAAAAAGTTGATTTAGATGAAGTATTTAAAGAAAAATATAAAGAGATCAATCAGATCGTTACAAACGGACAAAATGAACTTGATTTAGAAATTCAAATCTCATTATTTACATTGGCTTATGAAAAATATAATGATTTATTAAAGTTGATTGATCAGGGTGTAGATTATGATCGTAAGCATTTTGAAGCATTACAACTTGATTTAAAAAAACAAATTGATCTATTGAAAGGTTTAGAGAATGAAAATTAAAGCATATCATAAAGATTTTGATTATACATATACATTAGGAGTATTTGAAACAATTGAGTTATTACAAAATAAACCAGATTTAGTATTAAGGGTGTATATAAAAAGTAATTCATCGAAAAATAAAGGAATTGCGATAATTAATGAATTATGTAAGAAAAATAAAATTGATTTAATTGAAAGTGATAATACGATAAATAAACTTTCTAAAAAAGAAAACTGTTTTGCAGTTGCAATTATAAAAAAATACACATTAAGTTTAGATGATACTAATCATGTGGTTTTAGTAAATCCTAGTGATATGGGAAACATGGGAACGATCATTCGAACGATGCTAGGTTTTAATTATGTTAATTTAGCGATCATTCGACCTGGTGTAGATGTATTTGATCCCCGAGTTATCCGAGCGTCGATGGGAGCAATATTTAACATTAATTTTGAATATTTTGATAGTTTTGATGAATATATAGAAAAATATCCGCAACACAACATATATCCATTAATGTTAAAAGGGGCTAAAAATATTCATTTAATTGAACCTGATCAGCAAAGTCATTCATTGGTGTTTGGGAATGAAAGCAGTGGTTTACCAGATGAATTTCTTGATTATGGTCAAAGTATCTTTATTCCCCATAGTGAAAAAATTGATTCTTTAAATTTATCGATGGCTTTAGGAATTACGTTATGTCATTTTTCTAAAGATATATTTAAATCTAAGGAAGTTTTAAGATAAATTAGGCTTAAAGATAATTAATAAAATAAAGTAATTGCTTACATTGGATAAAAATGAATAAAATAGGTAAAAATCTAAGTGTTACTATAGAAATTTTTTTTAAATAATAGTATTATATAGGAGTAAAAAGAAAAGGAGAAATATTATGGGATTAGTATCAGCAACAGAAATGTTAAATAAAGCAAAAGAAGGACATTATGCAGTTGGTCAATTTAACATTAATAATTTAGAATGGACAAAATCTATTCTTTTAACTGCAGAAGAATTGAAAGCACCAGTAATCTTAGGTGTATCAGAAGGTGCTGCAAAATATATGACAGGATTTAAAACTGTTTCAGCAATGGTAGCAGCAATGGTTGATTCTTTAGGAATTACTGTACCTGTAGCTTTACACTTAGATCATGGTAGCTATGATGGAGCTAAAGCTGCATTAGAAGCAGGATTCTCTTCAATTATGTTTGATGGGTCTCATTATTCTATTGATGAAAACATTGAAAAAACAAAAGAAATGGTTGAGTTATGCCATGCTAAAGGTGTCTCTGTTGAAGCAGAAGTAGGATCTATCGGTGGAGAAGAAGATGGTGTAATTGGTAAAGGTGAAGTTGCCGATCCAAAAGAATGTAAAATGATCGCTGACTTAGGAGTTGATTTCTTAGCAGCAGGAATTGGAAATATTCATGGTAAATATCCTGAAAACTGGGCTGGATTAGATTTTGATGCATTAGATGCAATTCAACAAGAAACTGGAAAATTACCTTTAGTATTACATGGTGGAACTGGAATTCCTGAAGAAATGATTAAAAAAGCAATTAATTTAGGTGTTTCTAAAATCAATGTAAATACTGAATGTCAATTATATTTCCAAGAAGCAACAAGAAAATATATCGAAGCAGGAAAAGATTTAGAAGGTAAAGGATTTGACCCTCGTAAATTATTAGCACCAGGGGCTGAAGCTATCAAAGAATGTGTTAAAGAAAAAATGGAAATCTTTGGATGCATTGGTAAAGCTTAATTTATACTAAAATTTGTTTAAAGAATCCCGCTTAGAGGGATTCTTTTATTATCTGGTAAAAAATGTTTGAAATTTTTATTTTTTGTAAAAATAAAAATATACGAAAATTGTCAAAAAATTCTAATCGTTCAAAAATACAAATTTTGGTTGTTTTTAACAATAAATTAATATATAGTAGTTACGTAGATTAAATTATAAGGAGGACTAAAATGAGTGAAGTAATTGCTATTGAAGGTGGACATAAATTGAATGGAACAGTAGTGGTGAGTGGGGCAAAAAATGCTACAGTAGCCCTAATTCCAGCAATAGTCTTAGCAGATAGTCCTGTAACTGTATATGGAGTACCAAATATTTCTGATGTTGATGCATTAGGGGTATTATTAAGAGAATTGAACTGTAAAGTTGAAAAAAATGAAGATGTATTAGTAGTAGATCCTACTAATTTAGAAAATAGACCATTAGTTAGCGAGGCAGTAGATAAATTAAGAGCATCATATTATTTGATGGGAGCATTATTAGGGAAATGTAATAAAGTTACAATGAAAATGCCAGGAGGTTGTTTTTTAGGACCGCGTCCAATTGATTTGCATATCAAAGGCTTTGAAGCATTAGGAGCAACCGTTGCATATAGCAGCGATGGAACATATACAATAGAAGCCAAAGAGCTGATAGGGAATAAAATATACTTAGACTTTGCATCAGTAGGAGCAACGATAAATATTTTACTTGCGGCTGTAAAAGCAAAAGGTAAAACAACGATTGAAAATGCTGCCAAAGAACCAGAAATAATCGATGTAGTGAATCTGTTGACGAAAATGGGAGCAAAGATAAGAGGAGCCGGTACAGATACCATAATAATCGAAGGTGTAGAGAAATTAAGTGGATGTAATCATGAAATAATACCAGATCGAATTGAAGCCGGGACATTTTTAGTAATAGCAGCAGCAGCTGGAGAAAAAGTAATCGTACAAAACGTAATACCGCAGCACTTAGAAGCAGTGACATCAAAGCTAAAAGAAATAGGAGTCAAAATGGATATCGTAGGAGATAGTATAATAGTGCATGGCGGGAAAGAGAATCTAAGAGCGGTAGATATCCGGACGCAGGTATATCCTGGATTTGCCACAGATTTACAGCAGCCATTAACCGCATTATTGACGCAGTGTCAGGGGGTATCTCAGGTAGTAGAGACGATATATCCAGAACGTTTTGGGCATTGTTATCAATTGAATGCGATGGGAGCAAAGATAGATCAGGAAGAAGCGATGTGTTATGTAAACGGACCAACTCCATTGCATGGAGCAAGGGTATATGCGACAGATCTAAGATGCGGTGCCGCATTGATAGTTGCAGCATTAATGGCAGATGGAGTTACCGAGATTGGAAATGTATATCATATTGATAGAGGATATGAAAACATTGATCATAAACTAATTTCTTTAGGGGCAGTTATTACAAGACGTCATGTGGAAGATTAAAAAAAAGGATAATTTATAAAAATGTTTTTATAAATTTTAAGATTTGATCAATATTTTGTAAATATACTTGAAATAATGATTTATTAATGTTATTATACACTAGAAACTTACTTTGTAGCAGTAAGGCTATAAGGCGGAAGGAGATATAAATTTATGAAAAAAGGAATTCATCCAAATTACAAAAAAGTAAAAGTCGTTTGTACTTCATGTGGAAACGAATTTGAAAGTGGATCAGTTTTAGATGAAGTACGTGTAGATACTTGTTCAAACTGTCATCCATTCTATACTGGTAAACAAAGATTTGCTAGTGCTGATGGACGTGTTGATAAATTTAATAAAAAATACGGGTTTAAATAATTTATTACAAATGAGGGGCAGTTGTCCCTTTTTTGTTTTTATAAAAATTATTTATGTTATAATAAATTACAAAGAAAGGATGAGTTAATGGAATTTCATATTTTAGCTAGTGGTTCTAAAGGTAACAGTACATTTATATATGATGATGGTATTGGAATTTTAATAGATTGTGGAATTACTAGAAAACAATTATTATTTAAACTAAGTAAACTTGGTTTTCAAGAAGAAAATATTAATTATGTTCTTTTGACCCATGATCATTATGATCATAATAAAAATATTAGTATTTTTGATCAAAGTATTTGTTTTTGTGGCAAAGGGTGTATTAAAGGAATTGATAAAAGTCATGAAATAAATCCTTATAAAGTATTTAAGTTAGCACATTATGAAATCATGCCGTTAAGTATCTCCCATGATGCCACTAGCCCATTGGCATTTGTGATAAAAGGGAAGACGGAAAGTATTTTATATATGACGGATACAGGATATGTATCACAGAAAAATCGACAGTATTTAAAAAATTTAAATTATTATATTATCGAAAGTAACCATGATGTTGAAATGTTGATGGCAACTAATCGACCATATTTTTTAAAAAGAAGGATTCAAGGGGATACTGGACATTTAGATAATATATATAGTGCTAGATTGATGGCAGAAATAATTGGTGATAAAACTAAAGAAATAGTTTTAGCTCATTTAAGTGAAGAAGCTAATAGTGAAGAAAAAGCGTTAGAAACATATAAAAATATATTTGATGAAAATAATATAAAATTTGATAATATTAAGGTAGCTAGTCAAGTTAATGTTGTTAGTGGAGGAAATTATGAAGATTAAAATTATTTGTGTGGGTAAGTTAAAAGAAAAATATTTAAATGCCGGTGTTGAAGAATATTTAAAAAGGCTACAAGGGTATTGCAAGGTTGAAGTTTATGAAGTTGCTGATGAAAGCATTCCTGATAATTGTTCTTTAGCTAATGAAATAATCATAAAATCTAAAGAGGGACGAAAGATTCTTGATAAAATTAAACAGGATGATTATGTTATTCTATTAGATGTAGCGGGAAAAGAACTTGATTCTATAGAAATGGCTAAACAGATAGAAGATTGTATGTTATCTGGTAAAAGCACAATTGATTTTGTGATTGGTGGTTCTTTAGGTCATGGACAAGAGTTGATTGATCGAGCTAATTTAAGGTTGAGTTTTTCTAAGATGACATTTCCACATCAGTTAATGCGATTGATTTTGGTTGAACAAATTTATCGCAGTTTTAAGATTATTAAAAATGAAACTTATCATAAATAAAAAGTTTTTAGTTTAGATAAATGATAATATTTCAATTATAACAGATGAAAATCATGATATAAAAATACGGTAAGGATAATAACTCTTACCGTATTTTTTCACTAATTTATATATGAACATTTTTTAAACTGTTACGATAGAACAACATTGATAATACGATAGATACAGACCAGCCTATCGGCCATGCGATCCAAATACCCGTTGTACCAAAATAGCTAGAGAGAATTTTGCAAAAACAACTCGTAAAATTAAATCTGTAAAAGTTGCAATCATAAATTTATTCATCATTTCAGCACCACGTAAAATACCATCAGATACAAGTTTTGCAGCAATAACAAAATAAAATGGAGCAACAATACGTAAAAAAGTAATCCCAACATCTATTGTTGTAGTTGTTGCTTTATCAATGAAAATATAAATGAGATATTTACCAGCAAAAAAGTAAAGAAGAACAAAAGGAATATCTAAAAGCCATACTAGTTTGAGTCCAGCTTTAAAACCACTATGGACTCTTTCTAGTTTTTGGGCTCCGATATTTTGGGCAGTATAATTAGAAATGCCATTGGCTAATGTTGTCAAAGATGTAATGACTAGATTATTTAACTTAATAGCAGCAGAATATCCAGCAATGACACTAGAGCCGAAAGTATTGATAATTCCCTGAATAAGAATATTTCCAACTGAAATAAAACTTTGTTGTAAAATACTGGGGATTGCAACAATAGCAATTTTTTTGAAAATTGACTTAGAAAAAAGAGGAACTTTTTCAGTTACTTTAATTTTAGTGAGACGCTTTAATACAAAAATCAGGGCTAAGATGCAGCTTACTCCCTGGCATAAAAATGTGGCCCATGCGACGCCATCAACACCTCTTGAAAAAGTTTCTGAAAATAAAGTAACAAATATGATATCCATAGCAATATTTGTTAGTGAAGAAATCATTAAGAAGATAAATGGTGTTCGACTATCACCCAATGCCGAAAAGATACCCGTTGCAACATTATAATAGAATACAAAAGGTAACCCCCATATATAAATGTCTAAATAGAGTTTTGAATCAGCGATAATATTGGCTGGAGTATTGATAAGATGCAAAAGATCAGTACAAAAAACAAGACCAAGCAGCATTAATAAGGCACAGACAACACCACTTGAAATTAGTGTTGTATAAACAGCAGTTTTTAAATTGGCATAGTTTTTTGCCCCAAAAAACTGTGCAACTATTACAGAACAACCAATATTACAGCCAAATGCAAAAGCAATAAAAATTAATGTAATTTCATAGCCATTACCAACAGCAGCTAAAGCTTCTTCACCGATAAATTTTCCAGCGACGAAACTATCAGCGATATTATATAATTGTTGAAAAATAATGCTGCCAAATAATGGTAAACAAAATTTCCATAAAACAGTAGATGGTTTTCCCACAGTCAAGTCTTTATTCATTGTTTTAGCCCCCTTTGATGTTATTTAAGAAAGTCATTGTTATATGATGACGATTATATTATAATATTTATATTGAAATATTAAAAATGTATATTTGTTATTGTAATTATATTAAATTTATATATTAAAGAGAGACAGAATATGAATATAAACTATGAATATTACCGTGTTTTTTATTATGTTGTAAAGTATCAGAATTTTACCCAAGCTGCGATTGCTTTGATGAATAATCAGCCTAATATAACTAGAATAATCAAAAATTTAGAAAAAGAATTAGGCTGTACATTATTTATTCGTTCAAATCGTGGTGTTAAGTTGACCCAGGAAGGAGAAAAATTATATTCACATATTCGAATTGCTGTAGAACAGATTGAGTTGGGTGAAGAATTATTATCGATGGATAAAACATTACAAAGTGGTATTATTTCAATTGGGACAAGTGAGGTTGCTTTACGATGTTTTCTTTTACCTGTACTTAATCAATTTCATCAGTTATATCCTGGAGTTCGTTTACGTATTTTAAATCAGCCGACACCACAGCCAATTACTGCTTTAAAAAATGGCTTGGTAGATATTGCTGTTGTAACGACACCAACAGGAGATACAAAAACATTAAAAGTTCATCATCTTAAAGACTATTGTGAGGTTGCGATTGGAGGTAAAGCATTCGATGAATTAACTAAGAAAAATATTTCTTTATATGAACTGAGTCAACATTCGATTATTTCACTTGGTAAGCGAACAAAAACATATGATTTTTATTGCGAATGGTTTGCAAGAAATAATTTACCATTTACACCAGATATTGAAGTTGCAACAGCTGACCAGATTTTACCATTAGTAAAAAATAATTTAGGAATAGGATTTATACCAGAAGAGTTGTTAAAGGATGAAGAAGATGATATCTTTCGTTTGAAATTACAAGAGGAAATACCGCTTCGCTCTGTCTGTTATATTAAGCGTAAGGATCAGTCATTAAGTTTAGCTGCTAAGGAGCTTGAACGGATGATTATTGAGTATACCAAATAATAGAATATAAGATTAAAGTTATTAAGATGAGTATAAGTTTTTTTAAGAATGACTTTATTTAAAGTGATAAAAATCATGATATAATAAGACTGCTAATAAATAGTGATTTTTGGATGAATAATCTAGATATTGTAAAGGAACAATATGATAATGTTATTGGTGATTTGTTTGGAAATAAAAGTTTTGATATGGTATATGTTGGAAAAAGTATTTATAAATAGGTTGTAGTTTGTTAAAATAACGATTATAATGATGGAATATTATGAGGAGGATGAAGATGGAGGTAGCATTAATTATAGCAATGTTTGTTTGTACTGCATTAGCTCTTAATTTTATGGTTAATGGTCGACATAAATTATCAGGAACTTTTGAGATCATAAATCTATGTTTAATTGTAGCGACAGCGTATCAGTTTAAGCTGGTTGATTCGATTATCATGGTGCTAGTTATACTTGCAGTACTTATTATTGCAGGTTTGATTTTTAATAAAAAGAGAAAAGATAAAAAAATGGCAAATGAAGTTATTGAAGCCAGAATAGTTGATAAAGGAGAAAAGTAATGGAGACAGTAAAAATTGTTATTGAAATGGAAGACGGAGGAGTAATGAAAGGAGAACTTTATCCTGAAATTGCACCAATTACAGTAGAAAATTTTTTGAATTTAATTGATCAGGATTTTTTTGCAGGTTTGATTTTTCATCGTGTTATTCCTGGTTTTATGATTCAAGGTGGAGGTTATGATAAAGATTTTAATCATCATGAAGCAAAGAGTATTAAAGGTGAATTTAGTAGTAATGGGATAAAAAATGATTTATTACATACGCGAGGAATATTATCAATGGCACGGACAATGATACCAGATTCTGCTTCTTCACAGTTTTTTATCATGCATGAAGACGCGCCACATTTAGATGGTCAATATGCAGCGTTTGGAAAAATTACAGAAGGTTTAGAAGTTGTTGATAAAATTGCTAATGCACCAAGAAATATGCAAGATTGTCCTAATACACCAATCGTAATCAAGACAATTAGAAGAGGGTAGAAAAATGAGAATGTTCATTTTGAAAAATTGTCCTCATTGTAGAAGAGCTATAAATTGGATCAAGGAATTGAAAGATGAAAATCCTGAGTATCGTAAGATTGAAATTGAATTAGTTGATGAGCAGCTTGATAGTCAACTAGCTGATCAATATGACTATTATTATGTTCCTGCTTTATATGATGGAAAGGTTAAGTTACATGAGGGGGTTGCATCAAAAACAGGAATAAAAAGTATTTTTGACCAATATTTAAAAAAAATAGCAGCTAAAGCGCCAAGATAAAAGTTTTTCTAAGGCGCTTTTATAATTAAGAGTGCAAAGTCATGTTTTTAATAAACTTGTTGATTTTTTATAGTATTTTGTGATAAAAGTAATATAATATGAGGGTGGGGATGATACAGTGAAAAAATATGATATAAAAAAAGAATATCCACAGTTATATCGGGCAATGACTAAAAAAATAAGTAGTTTAGTAGTGCCGAAGTTAAAGTATATAGCGATAGATGGTATTGGGAATCCAACCGTTCCTGAATTTAGAAATAAATCAAAACTCTTGTTTTTAATAAATAAGTCTTTAAAAGAATATTATCAAAAACAAGAGATTAGTTTTAGTGGGGCTAAATTAGAGGGAATTTGGGATACTTATGACAACAGTCATTTTGATGTAACAAGAAAAAAGATGATCAAATATACTTTAATGATGTTACAGCCGCCAATATTGACGGAAGAAATATTAGAAGAAATTAAAATGGAGCTTTTATTGAAAACTGGCGATTATTTTACATTAGATGTTTATTTGAAAGAATTTGAAGAAGGTGAGTGTATTCAAATGCTGCATATAGGTCCTTATAACACGGAAATAAATTCAACTAAACAAATTATGGAATATATTACAGTTGCTAATTTAAAATTAAGCGGCTTACATCATGAAATATATTTAAATAAACCTGAGCGTGTAGCTCCAGAAAATTTGAAAACGATAGTACGATATCCAGTAGAGGAGGACTTGGTTTAAAATGAAAATAATGTTTATATCCGATATACATGGTTCTTATATATATGCAAAAAAAGCATTAGAAATGTATGAATTAGAAAAGGCTGATAAATTAGTGATCTTAGGTGATATTTTATATCATGGACCACGAAATGATCTGCCAGATGGATATGCGCCTAAAAAAGTAATTAAACTATTAAATGACTATAAAAATAAAATTATTGCAGTAAGGGGAAATTGTGATGCTGAAGTTGATCAGATGGTTCTAGAATTTCCGATTAGAGCTGATTATGCGACTATAGATGTTGATAATCATCACTTTTTTTTAACTCATGGACATTTATTTGATGAAAACAATCTTCCTAATTTAAATTCTGGAGATATTTTTGTTTATGGACATATCCATAAACAAGTGGCTAAATATCAAAATGGAATATATATAATTAATCCATCATCGATTTCTTTACCTAAAGAAGGTAATAATAGTTATGGAATTTATGAAAGTAATGAGTTTTTAATAAAGGAATTTAGTGGTCAAGTTGTTAAGGCTATTAAATTTGATTAAAATAGATGAAGAAGACTGCTAAATTTAGTAGTCTTTTATCATAAAAAGTATATACAAATTTAACAAAGATATGATATTTTTAAAAGAGGATAGGAGGGGAAATATGGCTAAATATATAGATATCGCTAATGATATAAGAGATAAGATAAAAAATCAAAAATATGTATATGGGCAAAAACTGCCATATGAATATTCTTTATGTGTAGATTATCATTGTAATAAAGAAACAATGAAAAAAGCATTAGATATTTTAGTCAAAGAAGGACTTATAGTTCGGAGACGGGGAGCAGGAACATTTGTCAAAGATTATAATCCTTCGATGGAAAGCCCTAATTTGACTAATAATAAAATAGGACTGACACAGAGATTCAAAGGAATAAAGGAAATAGATAGTGATATAATTGTATTTGAAGTGATTCCTTGTGATGAAGAAATTTCTAAAAAGCTGCAGATTGAAGAAGGGACATTTGTCTATCATATAATTAGACGACGAAATCTTGATAAAAAGCCTTATTCTATAGAAATTATTTATATGCCTATATCAATTATACCTAATTTAAAAATAGAACATTTAAAAGGATCGATCTACCAATATATTGAAAAAACTTTAAAATTAAAAATTCAAAGTGTCCATAAAACTGTGAGTGGTCATATATCGTCACAATTAGAGCAAGATTATTTGGCTCTAAAATCTACAGAACCATATTTTCAAATTGAACAAATTGCTTATTTGAGCAGTGGTACTATTTTTGAATATTCATTATCACGATTCCATTATCGAGATTTTGAGCTTAAAACAGTTACAGTAGCTATGTAATATGAAATGATTAGAGATAAATAATTCTTTTAAGTTATAAAGTAATTTTTGAAGCACGAATTATGTAGATTTGTGCTTTTTTATAGTTGAGTAGGATATTGAATTTTGATAAAAAATGCTAAAAGATGTTTGACCTCTTATTATATAATAATCAAAAAAGGGAAAAATGAATTATAAGCTTAGCACAATATAATATCAGTATTTTTTAAGAAAAAGTATGGTATTTATAGCAAGGGAAAAGATTGACATTAATATATATAAATTTTATACTAATATTGTCAATAAGTATTTAAAGGGAGGAAAAAATATGGATAGAATGGCAGATATTCTTGGTCGCGTCGGTACCTGGTGTGGACAAAATAAGTATTTATCTGCGATCAAAAATGCATTTCAATCATTTATGCCTTTAATAATTGCCGGTGCAGTTGGGGTATTATGGTCAAATGTCTTAGTAAATACGGATAGCGGATTAGGAGCTATTTGGAAACCAATAATGGTACTTGAATTTTTAAATCCGGCATTTGATGCAATTAATTTTGCGGCAATTTCTTGTATTACCGTTGGCATTACATTTGGAATTGCTCAAGAAATTGGCAGTCGTAACTTAGGACAAGAGAAAGCTGGATATTTCCCCGGTATGTTAGGTGTTGCTGCCTGGTTATCGATAACACAGACAAATTATAATTATGCTCTAGTAGATACTGCTAAAAAAACATTAGAATTAACAAAGAAAGGAGAATTACAGTTATTCACAGGTATTTCTGAAGATGCCTTAGGGGCTTCAGGATTGTTTACAGGAATGATAGTAGGAATTGTTTCTATTGAATTATTTTGTTGGTTAGTAAAAAAAGATTCATTAAAAATCAGAATGCCAGAAACAGTACCAATAGGGATAGCGCGGGTATTTGAAGATTTAGTTCCCGCAATCATTACGATTATTATCATTGCGCTATGTGGTCTTACATGTAATATTATTAGTGAAAATTTAACGGGAAATGTATTGTATTTGAATGATATAATAAAGACTTCTGTTCAAGGACCACTATCTAGTATAGGAGCTTCTTTACCAGGAATAATTGTGATTTATTTAATAATTATGTTATTTTGGTTAGTAGGAATCCATGGTAATAATATGCTATCTGCTGTTAAAGAATCACTATTTACTCCCCTAGCGTTGCAAAATATGGAAAATTATAAAGCTCATAAAACAGTAGAAAATATTTCTACGATGCAGTGGTTACAAATGACAGGAGAGTTTGGTGGTTCGGGAGTCACGATTGGCTTAGTTGTTGCAATTTTGATTTTTTCTACGCGAGAGGATAATTATGCAGTTGCAACATTATCGATCGTTCCTAGCTTATTTAATATTAATGAAACAGTCATATTTGGGATTCCGATGGTATTAAATCCTATTTTGGGAATACCGTTTGTTTTAGCTCCGATTATTACAATTACAATTGGTTATGTTTTAACTTTGATAAACTTCTGTCCAAAAGTTGTACTGATTGCCCCCTGGACGACCCCGCCGATTATTTTTGGTTTTATAGCTACAGGAGCTAATCCAATGGGAGCTGTAACCCAAGGAATTTTATTGGTAGTCTCTGTTTTAGTTTATACACCTTTCTTTATTATATATGAAAGAATGCAAAATAAACAAGTTACCGGTGTGGCCCAATAATTCGTCGATTTTTATTAATTATATATTAGGGTACTTAAAAATATTTAAGTACCCTAAATTGTAATTTTGGTTAAAAATAAAAAAATGATGATATAGACCTTTACATACTTGTAAGAATATAGATTAAAGCTGGGATTTGCAATTGTTATAATTTAAATGTTTGGTTATAATGATAACAAGAATGCGAGGAAACTATGGAAGAAGAAAGAATATATCATGAAAAGGTGTTTGATAAGAAGGTTAGTACAGCTTTAATTTATTTCACAGTTTTTTATGTTATTTATGGTCTACTTATGCTATATCATCAAAATTTTCAAGCTTTTGCTGTTATTGTTTTAGCGGGAGCAATTATTTTTGGATATATATATTTTATGCGACCTTATAAATATGTGATTAAACGAAGAACTTTAAAAATATGCAAGAGGATCGGAAGGGATAAAGAAATTAATATTATGAATTGTGAAACGGTATGTGATCCGATTCCTAAAATGACAAAAATTATTATCGATCCTAAAGCGCTTGAACTTTATTTAGAAGGTGGTAAAAGAATAGTTATATATCCTAAAGATATAATGGGTATTTGTGAAGCGTTAATAAAAGTTAACAAGCGAATGCATTGTCAGGTGAAATTGTACAATGAACATCATAAGGTTGAGAAAAAACGCAGACGTGAAACTAAAAAATTATCGAAATAATAATTTAATAACAAAATGATAAAAAAATATCATTTTAATTATTGACACCTAAAAAAAGTAACTGTATAATAACGGCATATAAACATATATATATTGTATGGTTATGTGTTGTTAATAAACTAACAAGGGGGAACTTAGAATGGAAATGAATAAGTTATTAGAAGATTATGGATGCTTAGCATTTAGTGATGATGTGATGAAAGAACGAATTCCTAAATCTATATACAAAGCATTCCATGCATCTTTGGATAAAGGTGAAGAATTATCTAAAGAATGCGCTACAGTAATTGCTAATGCAATGAAAATATGGGCTTTAGAAAATGGTGCTACTCACTTTACACATTGGTTTATGCCAATGACAGGATTAACTGCTGAAAAGCATGATGCCTTTATTGAACCAGATGGATCAAAAGCAGTATTAGAATTCAGTGGTAAAACATTGAGAAAGGGAGAACCTGATGCATCTTCTTTCCCTTCAGGGGGATTACGTGCTACTTTTGAAGCTAGAGGTTATACAGCATGGGATTGTACATCACCAGCATTTGTAAAAGATGGAACTTTGTATATTCCAACTTTATTCTGTTCTTATACTGGAGAAGCTTTGGATAAGAAAACACCGTTATTAAGATCATGTGATGCTTTATCACAAGCAGCTTGTAAATTATTACCTTTACTAGGTGTTGAGGGGGTTACAAAGGTAACTGCTTCAGTTGGTGCAGAACAAGAATATTTCTTAGTATTAGATGAATACTATCAACAAAGAATAGATTTAAAATTAACAGGTCGTACTTTATTTGGCGCTATGGCACCTAAAGGACAAGAGCTTGAAGATCATTATTTTGGAAGCATTAAACGTAAAGTTTCAGCTTTCATGAAAGATTTAGATCATGAATTATGGAGATATGGAATACCATCAAAAACTAAACATAACGAAGTTGCCCCTGCCCAACACGAGGTAGCTTGTGTATATTCTAAAGTAAATATAACATCTGATAATAATCATTTATTAATGCAAATTATGCAGGATATTGCTAAAAAACATGGGTTACGCTGCTTATTGCACGAAAAACCATTTGCTGGAGTAAATGGTTCTGGTAAACATGATAACTGGTCTGTTATTACTAATACAGGAATCAATTTATTTAATCCAGGTGCCAACCCAATTGAAAACAAACCATTTATAGCAACTCTTGCTTGTACAATTAAAGCTGTGGATGAATATGCTGATTTATTACGTATGAGTATTGCTAGTGCTGGAAATGATCATCGTTTAGGAGCAAATGAAGCACCACCAGCTATTATTTCAATGTTCTTAGGAGCTGAATTAGAAGCTTTAGTTGAAGAAATTTGTGAAGGAAAGAAAATTAATAAAACAGATGCAACACGATTTGCAACTGGGGTATCAGTAGTTCCTACTTTCTCAAAAGATAATACGGATCGTAACCGTACTTCTCCATTTGCTTTTACTGGAAATAAATTTGAATTCCGTGCAGTTGGATCAAGTCAATCTATAGCAGGTCCTAATACTATTTTGAATGCTATTTTAGCGGATGCAATGGAAAAAATGGCAGCTGAAATAGAAGCAGGTAAATCATTTGATGATGTAGTTAAAGAATTTATTACAGAACATAAACGAATTATCTTTAATGGTGATGGTTATTCAGCAGAATGGGAAAAAGAAGCTGAAAAACGTGGTCTTCCTAACAATAAAAATACTGTTGATGCTTTAAAATGCTTAAAAGATGAAAAGAATATCGAAATGTTGGATCGTTTAGGAGTATATAATAAGGTTGAATTAGCTTCTCGTTATGAAATTTTATTAGATAATTATATTAAAACAATCCAAGTAGAAGGGTTAACAGCATTAAAAATGGCAAAAACACAAATTTATCCAGCTGTTTGTGACTATTTAGCAAAACTTTCTTCTGAAGTTGTTACTGCTAAAGAAGCAGGTTTAGATGTTGAATTCTTAGTTGATGATGTTAATAAATTAGCATCTCAAACTAAAGTGATGAAAGAACAAATGACAACATTAGAAAATAATATTGCAGCTGCACAAAAATCAGAGGAAGATATTTTTACTCAGGCGGTTGCTTGGCGTGATGATGTATTTGGAACAATGCAGTTATTAAGAGAAACAGTTGATGCTATCGAAGAATCAGTCGATGCTCAGTACTGGCCAATTCCTACTTATGTAGATTTATTATTTGGAATTTAAAGTATATAAATAAGGTTATGAATTAAATGTTCATAACCTTTATTTGTGTTTTATATAAAATGTTGTAAATCAGAATATGACTTTTCTTCAAATTTTTTAAGAGTTTCCATTAACATCAAAATATCATCTTGGGCATTTTTAAAATCTGCAAGATTTCTAATAGCGTTGATGATTCCCATGGTACTGCCAATCATCATCATTTCAGCAATATGACTAGTCGATTTATCTGTTAGTGTCTGAATATTGATTGTTAAATAAGTACGGATTTTTTCAAATGAGCTGAGACCTTTTTCATCATATCCATGACTATGTAACTTTTCTTTAGCATCTTTATGAATTTTAAGATAACCTTCATATTTTTCCTTTAAATAATTTTTTAAAATCTTTATCTTCAACGATTTTTTCCAGCTGATCAATAGTTTCTACTCCCATTTGGGAGTTTTGATAAATAAAATCTAATAATTTAACGTTATCGTTCATTATATTTCACCTACTTCTATTATGTTAAAGATATAAAAAATTATACATGAGGCCCATAAATTTTTTTAAAACCAGCATATAATAATATATAAAAGAGGTGAACTATGTATATTCCTGATATAGATCCATTTAGTTTTACTGGAACAGCAGTTATTTTAGGTTATTTATTAACAAATGATTTTACTATTGATGAACAGGCAGCTCTAGGAGCATGGTTCAATGTAGTTGGTGATATTTTAGCTTCAAATGCCGCTTGGGCTGATGTTTTAGAGTCTCGACAAAACAATAAAGAAAATGATCTTGAGGTTTTAAATGAAGCAATCGATAAATTAAAGGAAAGTATTGAAGAATTAAAAAAGAAGTCTAACGATTAGCCTTCTTTTGCCATAAATAGATAATTAGTAACATAAATGTGCCACCAGCAGTATCGATTAAAACATCTACAAATTGACCACTACGACCAGGAATAAATAACTGATGAAATTCATCACTACAAGCATATAAGAAAGTTATTAATAAGGATAGTAATAAAGTATATTGATGTGTAATAGTTTTTTTAAAGCCATAATAAATAAAAAATAATAGTAATGCATATTCGCTCATATGAGCCGTTTTTCTAATTAAAAGCGCTAATATACTTCGATCAATATTAATAAATTTCAAAATTATTTCTACAAAGAAGTTACTTTGATTTGATGAATCATTACCATTGGTTTGTGACATAATAAAAATAAAAATCATCCATAATATAGCAGGTATAAAGTATTTTAATTTTTCATATCTAATATTATAAGTAATTAGATATAAAAAGACAAATATTTTAAGTTCTATAATTAAAATATGATCTGATATAATGTTTTAATATTATACAATAAAGATTTAAAATATTTCATAAAATATTTGCAATTGTAT